>NZ_JBFULO010000472.1:0-2754 GCF_054049855.1 Stenotrophomonas sp. P5_B8
CGGCTGCTGAAGCCGCGCATGCCGGCACTGGTGGTGCCGTATCCGGCGCATGCGTTCACCGGGCTGCTGCTGATCCTGGTCGCGGTGCTGCTGTCGCTGCCGATTCCCTTCACCAACTACCTGTTCGGCTTCCAGCTGCTGTTGTTCGCGCTGGCGCTGCTCGAACGCGATGGGATGTTGATGCTGTTCAACTGGATCGGCGCGGTCGCCGCAGTGCTGTTCTTCGGATTCAGCTCGGGCCAGCTGCTGAGCTACACGGTGGAGCAGTTCCAGCGCTGGTTCTGAGGCGCCGGGTAGAGCCGACCGTGGGTCGGCTGCACCCCGGCCACCGGGACGTCATGCCCCGGGCTTGAGATCCACGGTGCCCGTATCGGACAACGTACCGGGATCATCGGTCACCGCCGACAACACGAAATACAGCGCCTTGCCCAGCAAGCCGCCCGGGCCAYCCCAGTACTCGGCCGATTCGGCGCTGACGTGGATCAGGCGCAGGTTGGGATCGTCCTTGCCGCCCGGGAAGAACACCTTCATCGCCGGCGACCACAGTTCCTCGATCTTGGCGCGGTCATCCACCACGCGCGCGGTGCCGGAGACGGACACATAGGTGTTGCCCGAGGGCGACGAGTAAGACACGTTGACGCGCGGATTGAGCGCCAGCTCGGCCACCTTGGGGCTGTGGGCTTCCGTGGCGAACCACAGGTCACCATCGAATTCGACTTCCTGGGTGCCGAGCGGGCGGCTGTACAGACGCCCATCGACGCCGACGGTAGTGAACATGGCGATGTCGACATCGCGGATCATGCCGGCGAGTTGTTTGATGTGCTGTTGGCGATCGAGCTCTGCCATGGGGTAACTCCTGCAACGGGAGCCACCATCACAGCCGATCGGCAGCCACGGCCGTGTGAATCGCAGGGTCACACCACCTTCGCATCCTTCCCGGGAGAGCCACGCCATGCGTGGCTGCCCCCTTCAACAGGGCCGGCATTGCGTCAGCCACGCATGGCGTGGCGCTTAACTGTTCGCCTTCCACGCCTGCATCGCCAGACCGAACGAACGCTTGCGTGCGGCGTGGTCGTAGATGTTGGCGGTGATCAGGATTTCATCGGGTTTGTGCCGCGCGGCGAACGCCGCCATGCCCTCGCCGACCTGGCGCACATCGCCCACCACCGCGCAAGCCAGTGCGCTCTGCACCCCCTGCTTTTCATGCGGCTGCCAGAACGCTTCGATGTCGTCGATCGGCGGCGGGATCAGGCCGGGCTTGCCACGGCGCAGATTGACGAAGCTCTGCTGCTGGGTGGTGAACAGGCGCTTGGCCTCCGCTTCGGATTCGGCGGCGACCACGTTCAAGCCGAGCACCGCGTACGGCGCGTCCAGATATTGCGAACGACGGAACTCGCTGCGGTACACCGCCAGCGCCTGGTCCATCGCATCCGGGGCGAAGTGCGAGGCGAAGGCGAACGGCAGGCCCATCGCGGCAGCCAGGCGAGCGCTGAACAAGCTGGAGCCAAGCAGCCACACCGGCACCGGGATGCCCGCGCCGGGCACGGCACGCACCGCCTGGCCGGCCTGCGCCGGTTCGAAGTAGTGCAGCAGCTCGCGCACGTCCTGCGGGAACTGGTCGGCGCTGTCGAAGTAGCGACGCAGCGCGCGGGCGGTGGGCTGGTCGGTGCCGGGCGCACGGCCCAGGCCGAGGTCGATGCGGTCCGGATACAGCGAGGCCAGGGTGCCGAACTGCTCGGCCACCTGCAGCGGCGAGTGGTTGGGCAGCATGATCCCGCCGGCGCCGACGCGGATGCGGCGAGTGCCACCGGCCACGTGGCCGATCAGCACCGCAGTGGCGGCGCTGGCGATGCCGGGCATGTTGTGGTGTTCAGCCAGCCAGTAGCGATGGAAGCCCCAGCCCTCGGCGTGCTGGGCCAGGTCCAGCATGTTGGCGAAGGCCTGGGTCGTGTCACTGCCCTCACAGACCGGGGCCAGATCAAGAATCGACAGTTGCATGCGCGCGTTCCATCCAGAAGTCATGCCACCGACATGGGGCCGGCGCTGACGTGCCGCCAGTGCCGGCAGCGGGACGCTGATTCCTGCGGTTCGGGTTCGTGAGGTTGCTCGATGAAGCTCGGGCCGCAGGTTGCTGGGCTGCCGAGCATGGCTCGGCACTACCTGAAACAGGTGACCGGCCGCCCCGGCACCCTCGGAAAACCGCCCTCAGGCCGCCCCGGTCCCCGGTTGATCAACCAGCGGCTTCAGTTCGGCGTCCAGCGCCACGCGCTCGTCGAATACGAAACAGCGGCCCGCATACCCTTCACCACCCACCGCCTCGAAATAACCGAGGATGCCGCCGTCCAGCTGCAGCACGTTGTCCATGCCGTCATTGCGCATCCACAGCGCGGCCTTCTCGCAGCGGATGCCGCCGGTGCAGAAGCTGACCACGGTGCTGTCACGCAGGGCCTCTCGGTGCGGAGCCAGCGCATCCGGCAGGTCGGTGAACTTGGTGATCGGCAGCACCAGCGCATCCTGGAAGGTGCCGTACTCGATTTCCTGGATGTTGCGGGTATCCAGCATCACCACCGGCTTGCCAGCATCGTCGTGACCCTGGCGCAGCCAGCGCTGCACGGTGGCCGGGTCGACGGACGGGGCGCGCGGATAGGCCAGCGGCTGGCCGTCATCGATGCGGAAGCTGATGATTTCCGGCTTGACCTTGGCCTTGAGCCGCGCGAACGGCTGCATCTGGCTGTAGCTGGTCTTGACCCGCAG
>NZ_JBFULO010000473.1:0-2754 GCF_054049855.1 Stenotrophomonas sp. P5_B8
CCCATGAAACGGACCCTCGTATGCGCCGCCCTGCTCACGACGTTAGCGTGGCCGGCCCTTGCTCAGCAGGGCGACGGGACGGATGTCCCCGCCCGGGTCAATACGTTCAAACCCGACAAGGTTCCGGCGACCGACGAGCGCATCGCCGGCCTAAAGGTGCCCCAAGGCTTCGAGGCAAAAGCCTTCGCCAAGGAACTTCAGAACATCCGCATCATTGCCGTGGCGCCCAGCGGCGACATTTACGTTTCCCGCCGTGACCAAGGGGACGTGTTGTTGCTAAAGGACGCCAACGAGGATGGAGTCTTGGATGAAGCCCCGCGGACCGTGGCCCACCGTCCGAGTGTCCATGGATTGGCCATCGGCGACGGCCACCTCTACATGGCCACGGCGACCGAAGTGTTCCGGGCGCCTCTCAACCCCGATGGGTCTTTGGGAGCCATTGAGCGAATCATCAATGATCTCCCGGACGGCGGGCAGCACCCCAACCGGACGTTGGCGTTCGGCCCTGACGGCATGCTGTATATCAGCGTGGGTTCCTCGTGCAACGCCTGCAATGAATCCAATCCTGAGCACGCGACCGTGTTGCGCGCCTCGCCGGACGGCAAGAGCCGCACGATCTTTGCGAGTGGACTGCGCAACACCTTGGGCTTCGCTTGGGATCCGAAGACCGGCGAACTGTGGGGGATGGATCACGGCATTGATTTCCTTGGCGACGACGTGCAACCGGAGGAACTCAACCACATCGTCAAAGGCAAGCAGTATGGTTGGCCGCATATCTGGGGCAAGGATGGGCAGAATCCACAGAGCACACCTCCTGGGGAAATCACGACGGCCCAGTGGGCTCAGATGAGCGAACCCATGGTCTTGGGCTATACCGCGCATGCGGCCCCCATGCAGCTGGTCTTCTACACGGGTAACCAGTATCCCGCCGGCTTCCGAGGCGACGCGTTCGTCACCATGCGGGGGTCATGGAATCGGAAGCCGGCCTCGGGCTATGAGGTGGTGCGGATTCGGTTCCGCAACGGGCAGCCGACCGCATTCGAGCCGTTCCTCAGCGGATTCCTGACCGATGAAGGCCGGACCCATTTCGCACGCCCAGTGGGCTTGGCTGTCACGCGGGGCGGGGCACTCTTGGTGGGTGACGACGCCAACGGCGTTATTTACCGCGTGAGCTACAGCGCTGGAAAGGCCACCCCTGCTGCCCCCGCTGCTCCCCCGGCGCAGTCCCTTGAAAAGCAGGTGGCGACCGGAAACGGCGTCCCGTTAGCCCTCGATCGCGTGGCGCAGGCCCCCGAGGTTGCCGTCCGGTCCCCGGCCTTCCAAGCCGGTCAGGCGCTCTCCTCTCGATTCAGCGCGTATCACGAAGGGCTGTCGCCGCCGCTGATGTGGGATGCAGTGCAGAAAGCGGTGACCTACGTGGTGATTGTCGAGGACCCGGACTCCACGCCCATCAAGCCGTTCGTGCATTGGGTCGCTTGGAACATCCCCGCATCCGTGACCAGCTTGCCGGAGGGCGTCCAAGTCCAGCCCCGGCTGACCAACCCCGCAGGGCTCCTCCAAGGCGCAACCAGCCGCGGTTCCGTCGGCTACTACGGGCCCAGGCCCCCGGTGGGCGACCCGCCACACCACTATCACTTCCAGGTGCTGGCGCTGGACAAGAGACTCGACGTTCGTCCGGGCGCGACGCGGGATGAGGTCCTTAAGGCCGCGGCGGGCCACGTCTTGGCAAAAGGCGTCATCGTGGGCACGTATCAACAGAGCGATGCGCCGCTGAAGTGAGACACCCGCGATAGCCCTTCGGCATGCGCCCCATTGGGCGGAAATCCAATGGGGCGCGATGAGCCAGGGAAAAGACAGCGCTTCGCGATATCATAGGACCATGAGCAGTTCATCCCCAGATACCGGTGCGCCCAGACTTCTGGGCTTCGACGTCCCTGATCTACAGGAAAACGTTGATCAAACGGAAGACGAGGCGATCATTGCCATGCTGGACGTGGCACCGCATCCCAGCTGGCTTGCCCTGTTCGACGCGCGTATTGATGCGTTGAAGAACGACTTGGGCGTGGCCGGGGTGGAGGTCGACGGCCCCTCCATCCGCTTCTATGGCTCCATTTCAGACGGCAGGCGATTGGCGACCGCGGTAGCGTCGCTGATCAACGACGTGACGTTGGACTACCGAGCCCAATCCAGTGCAAACCGTGGACCCTCGGGTCCGGCAAATCCAGTCTAGGCGACCACCTGCGCAAGCAACGCCGGCCTAAGAAGCGTTCGTCCCATGCCGGCGCGCGAAGTCCTCAAATCGGACTAGGCTGATGGCTTGGTGCTCGCCACACTTGGGACAACGGAGCGTTGCACCGCCATCCAAGGGTTCAAGTCCTTGAGCGGGCGTGGCTGTGAACGCCGCACTGCATTGAAGGCAGCGACAAAAAACCCTTGTCAACTCCAAGAGTCGGTCGTCCTCACTTCTCAAACCTTCAACATCCAGAAGGTGGAAACGACCTGTATTGGGCACTGTTGCTCTCTCTAGTAGGCGGGCAGGACGGAACGCATGGCGTTTGGGCTAACACTCCCGCCTTGGTCGCCCGAGAATACTCAGTGCGGTAGGTCGAGTTGAGACTCAAGTGGCGGGTTTGTATCCACGACAAATCGCGCACCTCTGTCTTGGGGTGCATCATAACGGAGAGCCCATCCGTGGGAGGTGCAGATTTCCAAGCAGATCGCCAATCCAAGTCCAGCCCCCGTGCTGTCCCGCGG
>NZ_JBFULO010000474.1:0-2741 GCF_054049855.1 Stenotrophomonas sp. P5_B8
GAGGAAAGCCCGTCTGCCAACGAAGCGCCAAAATTTCCACCGTTGCGGGCGCGCAGCATCGCAAGGCCGGAAGCCAAAAGCCCCTGACGTGCGATAGCGCTTTTGTCTTGGTCATCGAGGTTTTGCCAGCCAGGCGTGACGCGGCCTAGGAGGCCTTCAAGCTTAAAAGTCATTGGGGTGTCCTGTACTCAAGGCGCCTCTTGCGCCATCCGGGGGAAAGGYGGCGCCACCGAAGTGGTCGCCGCCAGGAGCCCGCCCTTGGGTAGTTGGAGCCCCTATTACTTAAGCCGTTTGGCGGGTGTAAATCGCTCCCATCAAAGAGGTGCCCGTGGCACACCACTAGCAGGTTCTGGCACGCCTAATGTCTGCGCTTGGCAGGCATCACGCCTGTTAACGCCGACTACGTTTTCAGCAGCGCCAGGCCTATCGCTTGGCGTCGTCAGAACCCATGTTTCTTATGAGCCCTTCGCCGGTCTGCCAGTCATCCGCGTTATCGCTGCCCAGCTCTTCTAGCAGCGCGTAGCTGGCACGCTCCAGCCAGTCCCACAGCACTCCCTCAATGACCCTCACCTTGTCGGTGAACGTTGCTGCGCGGACGCCGGCGGAGCGGGCACCATCCCTATAGCTCTGACCCATGCCAAGTAGGCGGCACGCTGCCTCTCTGGCCTCGCGCTCCTCGTAGCCCATGGCTTTGAGGTACATCTCGACCTTGGGCCACCGCCACATCTGTTGGGCGGCGTAGACCAATAGCCAATCCTCCAGCGGGCCATCCAGCTCTGCATCGGCCAGAGCGACAAGCACGGGGCGAACAGGCCGGACGGCGGGGATCACCACCACGCCGGAGAACTGTTTATTGCTCCATCGATGCACGCGTCGGGTACGCGTCGGCACGCGTCGGGCTCGCATGTTCGTAACCCTGTCGAACTCCTCAACCGTCCGCAGCTCGTCCGCATTGAAAGCAGACAGCGCTGCCTCCCTGGCACGCGGCTCTTTGGGCAGGTAATCCTGAGCCGCATGGACAACCCGGCCTCTGGTGTGAATCGCGAATCCTGCCGGGTCGTCGCCTCCCTCCTCGGGCGTAGGAACTTCCACCCAGGTCGCCTGCCACACCACCGCCATGCATGCGCCACAGCCATAGGCAGCTGCCACTGCCCGCGACGCCCGGTCGACGTTCGTTGAGCCTTCTTTCCACCGCGCACCCTTTCCGGATGGCGGCAGAGATTCACCCTTTGATGCTGGCAGCACTGCTACCAGCAACGGTGCGGCATTGCTATCAGCATGATCCCCGGTTGAAGGGCTAGGTTCACCAGTGCGCGGCCGGATCAGGTCCAAGATGAGTCCCCGCAGAAGTACCCGAAGAGAGGACCTCCAAACAGGGCGCAAGCCGCTCCGCTTGGTAGATATCTAGATAGGTGTGCACATAGCGACCAATAGGGGGTGTGGATAAGTGGCTGACTGCTCCGCATAGCGACCAACTTGGTCTGTATGCGGAGCAAGGATTTCGGCCACTGCTCCGCATAGCGACTAGGTTGCTCCGCATAGCGACTACTGATCGCGCCGTTGCTGCCATAGGTCCGGCGCCACATGGGTGGCTGGCTCTTGATGCTTGCGGGACTCATCGATTGGGTAGTAGCTGAGCGCGTAGAGGCCGCAGCTGTTCCTGCCACCTTTTCGGGTTTCGATGATCCAGCCCGCCTCCAGCAGCTCGCGTTTGGCATCCATGACAGTTCCCTGGCTTCGCCAGCCACGAGTCCGCAGGAGCGACCACGGGATGCTGATGTCCCCGTTGCGCCCGGGTCGGTACTGCCGTGCAAGCTCAAGCAGGAGCTTTGCAGCATGCCCTGACAGGCACCCGAACTCGTGGGAATCGGCAATGCGGTGTGAGATGGAGAGAAAGGGCGGACCCTTGCCCCGGCCCTTGATCTGGAGCCGCTTCTTCTCTGAGATTCGTTGCACATGGTCACCTCCCATCGCCCTTACCTCGGCCAATAGGACGTGCCAGACGGCAGTTGTCCGCTCGTTTCATATACCCCCCAAGGGCAATAGGTAGAGAGCCGGTCAGGACTTCTTGGGCGGCGTCTTTTGGGGACGACCAGCGCCCGGAAGATGCGCCCACGTCCGGCCAGCTCGAATGTCGTTAACCGTGTGCCTGCAGATCCCCAGTCGCTTGGCCCACACTCCGGCGGGGACGGTCCCCGCGCTATCGCGTATGGCCACTGCTTGGTCGGGGGTCAACTTGCAATAGGTGGACATGCAGCCATAGCGCGCCAGGTTGCGTTGCGCCTGCCTTGCCCGGTTCTGCTGAGGGGTGACTAGGTCCAAGTTGGACAGGGCGTTGTTGCCCGCGTTGGCGTCGAGGTGATCGATTTGCATCCCCTCAGGGATCGGCCCGTGGGCAGCTTCCCAGACCACCCGATGCGCATACCAAGTGCGACGGGGGGCAGAGGGTGTTGCCCGCTGTATCACCCGGACGTACGTGTCGGCGGTCTGGATGCCCTTCTCGGAGCCCTCCGCGTTGAAGATCCGGCCAGAGGTCAGGCACGCCAGCAGACCGGACGGCGCATGAGGTAAGAGTTTGCTGAGGTCGAGTGACTTCATGGCTCCTCCAGCGATTCCAGGCGCTGCGGAACCCGGGACTTGAAGTCCAACCACGCGGCCCGGACATCCAGCGGCACGTAGTACTCGGTCACCCCATACGAACCGTGTTCGTCCTCATGGAGGGCGGTGTATGCCTCCAGAAG
>NZ_JBFULO010000475.1:0-2740 GCF_054049855.1 Stenotrophomonas sp. P5_B8
GCTTAGACGGGAGCGCGAGCGCGTGGGTCTGTCCATTTCCGAGTTGGCCAAACGAGCCGGCATCGCCAAATCCACCCTGTCGCAGCTTGAGGYGGGAGTCGGCAACCCGAGCTTGGAGACCCTCTGGACCCTGGCGATGGCACTGGACGTCCAGGTGACCCGGTTGATCGCCCAACCTAAAAGCCACGTCCAAGTCATCCGCGCCAATGACGGTGCCACGGTGGCGTCGGAGCAGTCGCACTACACGGCCACCCTGCTGGCGGTCTGTCCGATGGGTGTGCAGCGCGATCTCTATCGGCTGGCGGTCGAACCTGGCGCACCTCGCCTGTCTGAACCGCATCCGCCGGGAACGATTGAACATGTCGTGCTATGTAGCGGACGTGCCCGGCTCGGACCAACCGAACAGCCCGTCGAACTGTCCGCAGGTGACTATGCGAGCTATTCAGCGGACCAGCCTCACATATTCGAAGCGATCGAGACCGGAACCACCGCCATTATGTTGATCGAGCACACGTGAGGCGCGACGCTGGTCTTAACGTTTTCCCGCGTCTACAGAAGCGCGAATGAGGCCGGCATCATCGCTCCCACATCTGCCAGAATCAGATCGTTGAGGGGCATTACTGGCCTGCACCCGGCACCATCCCCGGTACCAAGCAAAAGGAAGCTGCATGACCATCCATCAAGTGAACATCTGCGGATTCGCGCAGATGCTCCGCGCGCTCAAAGGCCAGCTGGACAAGGCCGAGGCCCATGCGCTGGCGCTCTGCTACGACCCGCGCAACCTGCTCGCAGCGCGTTTGGCGCCAGACATGCACACGCTTGCCAAGCAGATACAGTTCGCCTGCACCCAGGCGCGCGAAGCGGCGTGTCGACTCAGTGGACAGCCGCTGCTATCACTTCCTGCCCCCGTCGACATGGACCAGGCGCGTGCGCTGATCGACCAGACATTGCACCACCTGGCCGGCGTCGACGCGGACGTGATCAATGCCGGCGCCTCGCGCGATGTGGCCATCGAGCTGGCCGACGGCCTTGCCTTCGACATGAAAGGCAGCGAATACGCGGCGAACTGGGCCACCCCGCAGTTTTATTTCCACCTGATTACCGCTTACAGCATCCTGCGCCACAACGGCGTACCACTGGGAAAGGCTGATTACGTGCCGCACATGTTCGCCTGGCGGCGACAAGACGGTTGATCCGGAGCAGGCCGAATCTCAGACCGGCTGACACTCAACAGCCATAGATTTTCGTCCTCTCTTTCTCACCTGCCCCTCCACGCCCGATGACCGGCCCCTCGGCGCCGCCCTACTCTGGGCTAAGTCCTGACCTAGGCCCGCGCCTCGAACCATCCGGCTTCGCCCTCCGCTGCCGGCGTGCTCGGGCGCCAAATCGACGAGTACTTTGGCGGTCAGACACATTCGACGCACGGAGCCATATGTGTTCCGAATCGGGCAGCGTGGATGTCAGCGGCTGGCATCAACCATATCCCAGCTTGACGCGTGCGACCGCTACAGGGCTCAAACGGCCAGATGTACCTTAAGGCTCGCGTGACCACTTTGCCGCCCCTACGATTCAATCACTAGATCAAGGACCTTGGCTCATCAAGGAGTGTCGGATCCTGCGCCTTCGGCCATACCATCGCATTCGGGCGCCGCTACCAGTAGGGGGCCCGATCAGTAGGGGCCCGATGAAGGCTTGCCCTAATCACGGGTTCCTCCATCCCTTGATTACAAACACATGCCGGTGCACGCTCGCGATGGCGAACAGATTGCGGGTCGGAGAAGCGTTCGCTGTTGTCGGAGGGCATCGAAAAAGGACGAAGCGGAAACTCAATTAGAAGCTCGGCCCAGTAGCGTGGCTCGCGTAGAGGTCGCCAACGGGCAGCAAGACCTCGACATGCCGTTAACACATACATAACGATTGCGACTCATTCCCACATGGAGACGTGGCATGTCGACTGTTCCTACCCTTCCGACCGTTCCAGTATTTGCGCCCCCGCAGCCAGACCCCTACTTCGGCTTCGGCGGCGTCCAATACGCAATCGCGTTGAGCTCTCCTATCCTTCAGGAGGACACGCCCCCGCCCATCATCATCCGGGCTCACTTCGCAAATTCGGACGGGATCTGGGCGACCGAAGGCACGGATCAGCTCTATGAGCTCTGCAAAGTGATGAGCAACCGGCCTGGCGATTTCGTGCGCCAGCAAATTTTCCGCTACGGCGCCTACTGCGGCTGGCTCGGTGGGAACAGGGAATGGGCGCTCCCGGGTTCCACTCCAACCTCGCAAAATGGTGTCCCCATTCTCGATCCCGTGCAGGCCTGGGTCGAAGACGGGATGCGCTGGCCTCCCGCTTGGCGCGGCAACCTCTTCGACACCCCATTCCTCGCAATCCAGGGCGTGGCGCATTACATTGGAGTAAAGGAGAGCCGGACCGTCTCCCTCGCTGATCTCGGGCTCTTCAATCAAGTGACTGACTTCTCCCCGATCATGAACATCTTGCGTGATCACAACAACGGGGATGGAACCTATCAGTTCAACGAGGCCTTCTTCGAATACAACACTTTTGATCACGTCACCAATAACGTGCATGTTGCCAGCCTGATTGGACGGGTCGCGGGGACATTGACTGGAACCCTCACCATCACGGGGGGCACTTATGTCTTTGATGGAAACTATGGCCTCAACCCAGACACCTACGATGCCAACCCTTCGAATCGACCTCACTACCAAGAAGCCCTGACAT
>NZ_JBFULO010000476.1:0-2728 GCF_054049855.1 Stenotrophomonas sp. P5_B8
CCCTACAYGAGCGCGGCCGCTACCGCCCCGGCCGCCCCCTCAGAACGGCTTGGCCAGCACCAGCCACACCACGCCGATGAACAGCACCAGCGGCAGCTCGTTGAACCAGCGCAGCGCGCGCGAGGACGGCAACCGCCTGCCGCGCAGGCTGCCCTTCAACAGGCGCCCGGTCCAGGTGTAATACACCAGCAGCAGCACCACCAGTCCGAGCTTGGCGTGCAGCCAGCCGGCCGCACCGGGTGCGACCATCGTCGGGAAATCGGGAATCACCTTGTAGCCCAACCACAGCAGCAGCCCCAGGATCAGCGCCAGGCCGAACATCATGTGGCCGAACTTGTACAGGCGCAGGCCCATCAGCTGCAGGCGCTCGGTCACCGGCAGCTGGCCGGCGGTCTCGCTGAGGTTGACCAGGATCCGCGGCAGGTAGAACACCGCCGCCATCCACGCCACCACGAACAGCAGATGGAAGGTTTTTACCCAGTAGTAGGACTGCATGCGCTTGCTCCGGCGGCTGGCGTAAGGTGGCCGCCATTCTCGCATGCCCCAGTAGAGCCGCCGCATGGGTGTCTGCCGCGACCCATCGCCGCACCCGCGCCACGCATCCCGCAGCGCCAGGCCGTACGATAGGCGCCGTTTTCACGACTGCCCCCAAGCCCATGGACAAGACCTACGACGCCGCTTATTTCCAGCGCTGGTACCAGGCCGACCAGACCGGCGGCGCCGCGCGCCTGGCACGCAAGGTCGCTCTCGCGGTAGCCAGCGCCGAGTACTACCTGGAACGCCCGATCCGCAGCGTGCTCGATATCGGCTGTGGCGAAGGCGCATGGCGCGCGCCGCTGCTCAAGCTGCGGCCGCGCGTGCAGTACCTGGGCTTCGACAGCAGCGAGTACGCGGTGCAGCGCTTCGGTCGCAGCCGCAACCTGCACCTGGCCAAGGTCGGCGATTTTGCCTGGCTGCGGCCGTGCGCCCCGGTGGATCTGCTGGTCTGCTCGGATGTGATGCACTACGTGCCCAGCCGCGAGCTGCGCCCTGCCCTGGACGGCTTCGCCGAGCTCACCGGCGGCGTGGCGTTCCTGGAAGCATTCAGCGCCGAAGATGACTTCGACGGCGACCACGAGGGCTTCCAGCCCCGCCCGTCGCGCTGGTACCGGAGCCATCTCACGAAGACCGGCTTCACCGCGCTGGGCTCGCACTGCTGGCTGTCGCCCGCCCTTGCCGGCCATGCGGCGGCCCTGGAACGCGCAGACCGCTGAATCTCCACGACTAATGAGACAGACCCCGTATTAAGGCGCCGATCCCGCCTGTGCGTTATGCTGCGCGGCAACATAAGACCATACATATTCGGACGCCATGCTCTATCAGCTGCATGAGTTGACCCGCAACATGCTCGCCCCGTGGGTGCACCAGGCCCAGGCCAACGCCAAGTTCTTCGCCAACCAGGGACACTGGTGGTCGCAGATGCCTGGCGCTGATCGCCTGTCCGCGGTGAATGAGCTGTTCCATCGCATCGGCAAGGATTACGAGAAGCCCGAATGGGGCATCAACGAAATCGAGGTCGATGGCGAGCGCGTGCCGATCGTGGTGCACGAGGAAGTGAGCAAGCCGTTCTGCAAGCTGCTGCGCTTCAAGCGCCACAGCAACGAAGCCGAACAGCTGCACACCATGCTCAACCAGCCCTTCGTGCTGGTGGTGGCGCCGTTGTCGGGCCACCACGCCACGCTGCTGCGCGACACCGTGCGCACGCTGCTGCGCGACCACCGCGTGTATGTCACCGACTGGGTCGATGCGCGCATGGTGCCGGGCAGCGAGGGCGAGTTCGGCCTGGACGATTACATCGCCTACGTGCAGGAATTCATCCGCCATCTCGGCGCAGAAAAACTGCACGTGGTGAGCGTGTGCCAGCCCACCGTACCGGTGCTGGCGGCAGTGTCGCTGATGGCCAGTCGTGGCGAGCCAACCCCGCGCACGCTGGTGATGATGGGCGGCCCGATCGATGCGCGCTGCAGCCCGACGGCGGTCAACAACCTGGCCACGCAGAACCCGTTGTCGTGGTTCGAGAACAACGTCATCCACACCGTGCCGGGCACCTACCCCGGCGCCGGTCGCAGGGTGTATCCGGGCTTCCTGCAGCACGCGGGATTCCTGTCGATGAACCCGAGCCGGCACTTCAGTTCGCACTGGGATTTCTATGCCGACCTGGTCAAGGGCGACATGGAAGATGCCGATGCGCACCGTCGTTTCTACGATGAGTACAACGCCGTGCTGGACATGCCGGCCAAGTACTACCTGGACACGATTGAAGTGGTGTTCCAGCAGTTCCTGCTGCCGCGCGGAGAGTGGTTCGTCAACGGCGAGCGCGTGGATCCTTCGGCGATCACCGGTACCGCGCTGCTGAGCATCGAAGGCGAGCTGGACGATATCGCCGGGCTGGGCCAGACCGAAGCGGCGCAGGCCTTGTGCAGCGGTATTCCGGCCGAGCATCGCGAGCATTTCATCGTCGAGGGCGCCGGCCATTACGGCATCTTCAGCGGGCGTCGCTGGCGCKAAACCGTGTACCCGAAGGTGCGGGACTTCTTCGCTGCGCATGCGCAGCCGGCCAATGCCAAGCCGAAGAAAGCGGCCAAGATCGCCAGCAACGTGACCCCGCTGCGACGTAAAGCAGGCTGAAGCCAACGCAATTACGGTAGTGCCGGCCGCTGGCCGGCTCCGCGCGACGCAGATCCAAGGT
>NZ_JBFULO010000477.1:0-2719 GCF_054049855.1 Stenotrophomonas sp. P5_B8
AGCTTGTGCTGCACGCTGGGCAGATCGATGGCCACGGCATCGCGCAGCAGCGTGGTCAGGGTCTCGAACGGGAATGTGGCGTTGTGCCGGGCCTGCAGCAGGGCGAGGGTGGCCWGGGTGGGCGGCGGCGGGGCGGCCAGGCCCAGCCGGGCCAGGTAGGCGTTGCGGGTGTGCAGGTCCATCGGTCGGCCATCGGGGTAGGGGTGCCGCCACTGTGGCGGCTCAACCGCGGTTGAGGTCAAGCGCGCCGATTGTCCGCCTGCGGTCATCTTGCCGTCGTCTGCGCCGGTTACAACGGGCGCACCCCATCGCGTGCGTGGGCGGTTGGATAGAAAGGCCTAAAGTCCACGCAACTCCGGCCGATACCGATGCGTCCTTCTGCCTGGAGTGCGTGATGTCGGTCGTCCCCCACCGCCTGTCTGCGTCGCTTGCCCGCCTGGGCCAACGGCCCCCATTCCATCGCTTCGCACGCGGTATCGCGTCTCTGCGCAGGCTCAGTGTCGCACGCAAACTCAAGGCCGCGCTGGTGATCTGCGGCAGCGGTCTGCTGGTGGTGGCACTGGTCTATGCGTGGACCGGCCACAACAGCGAGCGCGCCGCGTCGACCTTTGCCGCGCACCAGCAGGATGCGGCGCTGGCGGCTGCGTTGGCCACGGAAGTAGCCGACGCCCGTCGGCTGCAGACCCGCTATGCCACCACCTTCGATGATGCCGACCGCCACGCATTGCAGCAGGCCCAGCAGCAGTTGCAGCAGTCGTTGGCGAAATTGCAGCGCGATCCCCACGATGCGGGCACCGCCACGGCCCTGCGCACGCTCGCTGAGCGCGCGCATGCGTTCGCCGACGGCATCACCGCATTGAACGCGCGGGCCGACGAGATGGGCCGTGGCGAGGCCGGCCTGCGCGCGCAGCTGGATGCCAGCGCCGACGCGGTGAGCACGCTGTTGGGCGACACCGCCCCAGCGGCGCTGACCGCGCACTGGCAGGCGATGCGCCGCGAGGAGGCCCTGCTGTTGCTCACCGGCGATTCGGCGCATGCCGACCGTGCCAGCGAAACCAAGCTGCCGTTCGAGCTGGCGCTGTCCGCATCCGCCCTGCCCGCTGCCACGCAGGACGCCCTGCGCAGCGGCATGGACGCCTATCAGGGCGCCTTGCTCGCCTACACGGCCGCCCGCGTCGGCCTGGATGTCGAGGCCGCCGCGTTGACCGATACCGCCGCGCAGATCGCGCCAGCGCTGCAACAGCTGGCGCGCGCGCAGGGTGCGGTACTGGACGTCGCACGTGGCCGCCAGCAATCGCAGGCCCACGCGATGACGCTGCTGTTCGGCAGCACCCTGGCCCTGGTTGCGACGGTGCTGATCGGCAGCCTGCTGTTGGTGCTGCGCGCGGTGCGCCGCCCGATCGCCGACACCCTGCGTTTTGCCGAAGCCATCGCCGAAGACCGCCTGGACACGGTGCTGACCGTCCACAACCCGCATGATGAGATCGGCCAGCTGGCCCAGCGGCTGGTGCACATGCAGCAGCGTCTGCGCGAGCGGATCGAGGCCGAGCGCGCCACCGCACGCGACAACGCGCGGGCGCGACAGGCGCTGGACAGCGCGCAGACCGGGGTGATGGTGCTCGATCCGGACGGCCGGATCAGCCTGCTCAATCATGCGCTGCTGGTGGAACTGGCAGTGCCGGAAGGGCAGTGGCGCGGGCAACCGGCGCAGACGCTGCATCCGGTGTTCACCCGCATCCACGCCGAACTGCACGGCACCGCCTCCACCCAGCATGAGATCGAACATGCCGGCACCCGCTACCAGCTGGTGGTCACCCCGATCATCGACGGCGGACAGCTGTTGGGTGCGGCGGTGGAGTGGCGCAGCCGCGCCCTGGAAACCACGGTGGAAACCGAAGTGGCCGCGCTGGTCGACGCGGCCGCGCAGGGCCAGCTGCATGGCCGCATCCAAACCGACGGTAAGCAGGGCTTCCTGCTGACCCTGGCGGTCAGCATCAACCGCCTGTTGGATACCTTCCAGGGCAACCTGTCGGCGTTGCAGGTGCTGCTGTCGGCGCTGGCCCAGGGTGATCTGCGGGTGCGTATGCAGGGGGAGTTTCAGGGCGTGTTCGCGCACATGCGCGACGACGCCAATGCCACCGTGCAGCAGCTCACCGATATCGTCGCGCGCATCCAGCAGGCCTCGCAGGCCATCAACGGTGCGGCGGGAGAAATCGTCGCCGGCAACCAGGAGCTGGCCGGGCGCACCGAGCGCCAGGCCGCGCATCTGGAAGAGACCGCCTCGTCGATGGAGGAACTCACCGCCACCGTGCGCCAGAACGCCGATGCCGCCCAGCAGGCCAACCAGCTGGCATTGCAGGCGACGGGTATCGCCCAACAGGGCGGGGCATCGGTAGCGCAGGTGGTGGTCAGCATGCGTGAGATCGCCCAGGCCTCCCATCGCATCGCCGACATCACCAGCGTCATCGACGGGATCGCCTTCCAGACCAACATCCTCGCCCTCAATGCCGCCGTGGAAGCGGCGCGTGCCGGCGAGCAGGGCCGCAGCTTCGCGGTGGTGGCCAGCGAAGTACGCCTGTTGGCCCAGCGCAGCGCCGATGCCGCGCGGCAGATCAAGGGCCTGATCGAGGCCTCGGTGGACACCGTCGCCGCCGGTACCCGCCAGGTCGACCAGGCCGGCGCGACCATGGGCCAGATCGTCGGCAGCGTGCAGCAGGTC
>NZ_JBFULO010000478.1:0-2718 GCF_054049855.1 Stenotrophomonas sp. P5_B8
TGTTGACCCAGTCCAGGCCATAGCGGAACTTCCACTTGTTCCAGGTATAGACCACGTCGAGGGTGCCCGACTTGTCCGGGGTGTTCAGGTTGCCGTTGTAGTCGATCAGCTCGTCGTCCTTGAACAGCTTGTTGGACTGTTCAAGGAAACGGGTGACCTGTGCGGTCGCACGCAGACTGCCCGGGCCGAGGTCACGGGTGTAACGCAACGTGAAGTCCAGGCCGCGCACCTTGTCCGTTGCCAGATTGACGTAGCTGTCATGTACGGTCAGCTGACCGTTCAGCGGATTGCGTTCGTCGATCAGACGGCAGAAGCCGCCGCCGGCGCGGAAGTCCGGGTTGTTGTAGCACAGGTCCAGGATGTTGGAGCCGCCCGCACGCGCCACGCCATTGCTGACTTCGATGTTGAAGTAGTCCACGGCCAGCGAGAAGTTGCCGACTGCCGAGGAGAACTCCGGTTGCAGCACGATGCCGCCGGTGAAGTTCTTCGAGGTTTCAGCCTTCAGGCCGGCCTCGGCGCCACCGGCCTGCAGCACGGTAACCGACTGGGTGGCCTGGAAGTCAGGTGCCAGGCCTTCCGATGCGCAGTTGCGCGCCAGCGTGGTACCCGGATCGTTGCCGTACGTGTTGCAGGGATCGAACTGATTGCTGAGGAAGCCGCTGGTGGCACCAAGGAACTGTTCAAACAGCGCCGGAGCGCGGTAGGAGGTGCCGTAGGACGCACGGAAGGACACCCACTTCACCGGGGTCCACAGGCCGCCGATCTTGTAGGTGTGGTCCGAACCGTAGGACTGGTAATCGGTCCAGCGTGCAGACACGTTGAAGGTAAGTTCTTCGGCCGCGGTGACGCCGGACAGCACCGGGATCTCCAGCTCGCCGAAGACTTCCTTCACCGAGTCCTTGCCCCGGGTCGGGGTGGACGAAGTGAGGTTGTACAGGTTGCCGTTGATCGAATCGATCGACGGGGTGTCGTCGATCTTCGCGCGACGGTATTCGGCACCGACCGCAGCGCGCACATCGCCGTAGGGCAGCGAGAACAGCGGACCGCTGAAGGACACGTTTGCGGTGCTTTCGGTGTACAGCGTGTTACCGGTGACGGGCACGAACACGTAGTCGCGCCATGCCTGCGGCAGCTGGCCGCCGACCACTGCACTGGTCAACCTCGGAGCGGCGACGCAACCATCGGAAACGTCCACGCAGCGGAAGCCACCTGCGCCGTCGGCAACCACGTTGAGGCTCTTGCCCAGGCGGTCGGTGAGGAACGACTCCATGGTGTAATCGGCGTCGGAACGCGAACTGCTCAGGGAGAAGTCGTAGTCCCAGGTCGAGGTCACGTGGCCGCGCAGGCCGGCAGTGCCCTTGAAGAAGTCGACCTTCTGCGAGCTCTTGTCGTTGCCGTAGCCGATGAAGGCGCGCACGCCCACGCCGCCACCGAAGTTGGACGAAGCCAGGTTGGCCGGGATCAGCGGACTGCCGCGCAGGTAGTCCAGCGACAGCTGGCGATACCCGATCTGATCGGATTCGCGGCGGCTGCCCAGCAGTTCGAAGTACGCTTCGGCGTCGCCCATCACGCCCAGGTCCAGGCCGCCCTGCAGGAACAGGGTATGGGTCTCGGCGCCGGAGATCAGCGAGCGGTTCAGCGTGCGGGGATCGAAGGTGTCGCGGATGTTGCTGTTGGTGGTCTGGCCACCGCCCACGCCTTCGAAACCGACCAGGCCGGTGCTGATCGCCGAATTCGGGCGCCAACGGTTGAAGGTGGTGCCCCGCGCCCCTGCGGCGGCAACGCCGGTCAGGTTCTGGGTACCGATGGTGTTGATGGTGACGCCGTTGGAGCCGGTGCCGGTGATCGGATAGCACTTCGGCTGACCGGTCAGCGGATCGATGGTGTCACCACTGCCCCACGGGCCGCCATTGGCAGCGCGGCGGTAGTCCGTGTTGCAACGGGTCCAGTCGCGGTCGTTGAGGCTCAGTGCGTCGCGGTTGTAGTACTCATACGAGCCGGAGATGTGACCGGAGGCGCCGGTCTTGCCGGCAACGATCGCATAGCGGCGCTCTTCACCGCCGCCGCCATCGGTGGCGGTCTGGCGCGCTTCGAAGGTAACGCCGTCGATCTTGCTCTTGGTGATGATGTTGATGACGCCGGCGACCGCGTCGGAGCCGTAGACGGACGAAGCGCCGTCCTTCAGCACTTCCACGCGATCGACGATGGCGTCGGGCAGCACGTTCAGGTCGGTCGCGCCGACCGAGCCACGCGAACCGGCCGGTGCGATGCGGCGGCCGTTCATCAGGATCAGGGTGCGGGTCGGGCCGAGGCCACGCAGGCCCACGGTGTTGGCGCCAGGGCCGCCGTTGGTGACGTAGCCGCCGTACGCATTGTTGATCTGCGCCGAACCAGCGGTGATTCCGGTGCTCTGCAGCACGCCAGCGGTCGACTGGAAGCCCGCCAGGGTGGTCTCTTCACGCGTGATGACCTGAACCGGCGACACCGAGTTGAACACGTCGCGGCTGATGCGCGAGCCGGTCACGGTGACGGCTTCAAGATTGGTGGCGGCGGTCTTTTCGGCAGACTTGCCCTGCACCTGATCTGCGCTCTGGGCGAAGGCCGGCGTGCCTGCGGTGAACAGCACGGCCGTAGCCAGTGCGAAGCTCAGCGGATTCCGGCTGAGCGACTTGCGATTCATCATGTTTGGATCCCCTTGAACTAGCGTTTGCGTAAAAC
>NZ_JBFULO010000479.1:0-2714 GCF_054049855.1 Stenotrophomonas sp. P5_B8
GCGCCGCGGCGACAGCACGCCGTCGGGAAGATGCAGGCGCAGGACCACCGCGCCGCAGTGGCAGCGGGCCAGATGATGGCGCTGGATCGGCACGCCGCCGATGGAACGCAGACCCTGCATGCGACAACTCCTGAGGGGTGGACCGGGGCCTGCAAGTATGCCGCCGGCCCAAACTGAACACGCAGATATGTTCCCCACACCCCGGTTATGGCTAACTAGCGCCCCGAACCAACGACGGAACGACGCGTGAAGAAGGCAGGACGATGGGGATTGGCGCTGGTGATGCTGGTCGCAGCGCTGTGGATCACCGGCCTGCTGGCCTACCAGTTGCCCGGTCCGGGGTGGTTGCGCGGGATCGCGATCGCGGTGTGGCTGGGCTTCGCGCTGACCACGGCAGTGGCGGTCGGGCGCGCGCGCGCCGGGCGCTGGCCGRGCGCGCTGTACGTGGCCGCGCTGGTGGCCTCGGGGGTGTGGTGGCTGCTGCTCACCCCGCGCCAGGACCGGGTCTGGGCCGATGACGTGGCCCAACGGCTGAAGGTCGTTGCGTTCGACGGACAGCATGTCGTGCTGGACAACGTCCGCGACTTCACCTGGCGCAGCGAAGACGACCACGACGTGCGCTGGGTGCGGCGCAGCTATGACCTGGACCAGCTGCGCTCGGCCGACCTGGTGATGTCCTACTGGATGGGACCGATGATCGCCCACACGCTGGTGTCTTTCGGCTTCGCCGACGGTCGCTACCTGGTGTTCTCGCTGGAGATCCGCAAGGAGCGCGGTGAGTCGTTCTCGGCACTGGGCGGGTTCTTCCGCAAGTTCGAGATGACCCTGGTGGCCTCGGAGGAAACCGACATCATCCGCGTGCGCAGCAACGTGCGTGGCGAAGATGTCTACCTGTATCGGCTGCACGGCATGACGCGCGAACAGCTCAAGGGCCTGTTCGTGTCCTACCTGGGCGAGGCACGCAAGCTGGATGCCGCCCCGGCGTTCTACAACACGCTTACCAGCAACTGCACCACCATCGTGTACGAACTGGCCAAGCAGATCGCGCCGGGCCTGCCGCTGGATTACCGGCTGCTGGTGTCGGGCTATTTCGCCGAGTATGCACGCGACCTGAGCGTGCTGACGCCGGGCGTGGACTTTGCCACGTTGAAGGCGCGCGGCCGCATCACCGATCGCGCACGCGCCGCCGGCGACGATCCCGATTTTTCCCGACTGATCCGCCAGGGCATGCCCGGCGCCGAGCAAGGAAGCGTTCCATGAAACGGCTGTCCATGAGGTTCCCGCGCCGCACGCTGCCGTTGCTGGCGGTGGTGCTGTCGCTGCTGCTGTCCAGCGGCTGCGCGATGGTGACCATGAAACAGGTGGCCCCCACCGACTACCTGGCCAACAAGCGCGGCGACGTGCTCACCTCGGGCAAGCTCAGCGCCGCCTCGCAGGAGACGTTGAGCGTGATCGGGCTGGACGAGGATACGTGCGCCAAGGACGTGGCGACCTGCCAGAAGACCCTGGAAGACACCGACGTGCTGCCCGAGGAACAGCGGCTTTCCGCGCTGTCCGAGTTGTGGGTGAAGAACGCGTTGGGGTTGAGCCCCAAGCCCAAGGATCGCGACAAGCATCCGATGAGCGATGCGGCGCTGGATGCGTGGCTGGAAGCGGCGCGCTATGCCTACGCCTACCTGTTTTTCAGTGGGCGCACGCCATCGGACCGGGCCTTCGAGGATCGCCAGACCCAGGTCCGCGACTATTACAACTACGCCGCCGAGCAGACCGCCGCGGTGGTATTCAAGCGCGCCCGCGAGAGCGCGCTGGAAGGGGAGGACTACAACGCACCGGTGGCCGGCGAGCGCTGGACGCTGACCTCGGACTTCGACGAGCTGCGCATGCCCAGCATTCCCACCGGCATGGTCTCGGCCTCGTCGCTGAGCTTTGCCGGCCTGCGCAGCACCTATCGCCGCGATGGCTTCGGCGCCGAACTGGTGGTGGTGATGGACCCGCCCAAGCTGATCGCCGCGGCGGACGGGCAGAAGGCCGAGATTCCCCAGTACAGTGAAATGTCGGCGATCAACGCCACCGCGCTGCTGCGCTTCAAGGGCGACACCCTCAAGCAGGTGCTGGACACCACCCAGGTGTTGTTCGATGTGTACTCACCGGAGTCCACCGAGAGCGTCAACTTGCACGGCGAGAAAGTGCCGCTGGCCGGCAACTTCACTGCGGCCTACGGCATGTGGCTGGCGCAGTCCGGCTTTGCCACGCAGTCGCTGCGCACCCTGTTCGGGCTCAGCGAAGGCATCGGCGAACCGCATATGTACCTGATGCAGCCATGGGACCCCAACCGCCGCATCATCTTCATGCTGCACGGTCTGGGCAGCAGCCCGGAGGCGTGGGTGAACGTGGCCAACGAGGTGATGGGCGACCCCGAACTGCGCAAGCACTTCCAGGTGTGGCAGGTGTATTACCCGACCAACGCGCCGATCGCATTGAACCGCTATGAGATCAACCAGGCGTTCAACAACACGCTCAAGCACTTCGATCCCGACGGCAGCACGCCGGCGTCCAAGGACATGGTGTTCATCGGCCACAGCATGGGCGGCGTGCTGGCGCGGTTGCTGGTCACCTCTTCGGGCGATGTGCTGTGGGACCAGCTGCTGGCCAACTATGACCTCAAGGGGGAACGCCTCAAGCGCGTGGAAGCCAAGCTCGGTCCGCTGCTGCAC
>NZ_JBFULO010000480.1:0-2701 GCF_054049855.1 Stenotrophomonas sp. P5_B8
ACAAATATCGCGACGAGAAGCTACAGTCAAAGTCCGAAATGGAACTACGAATCCACTTTCAAGCACCCCAGGAATAGTAGGTATGATATAAATATCAGATCGACCGCCCTGCATTCTATTCGAAAGCACCTTCTTAATTTTTGCTGACAGCTTTTCGAGCCTTTTTGCAACCTGGCTGTCCTCAGACTTAAGCTTTATTAAATCTGGAGCGATGACATGTCCACTTTCAACCACGCGCGCCAATACCTCCACGGGTTGAACCAGGCAATTAATGAATGCCACATCTGGCTTGTGAATTCCCTTAATGTCAGCGCGCCAGCGCACCTCGCCTCCACGAACAAGCCACTCTCGAAGCGGCTCATTGGAAACCCCACCAATAGGGCTACTCATCGCATTGGCGATAGCCCTGACTTCAGCGAGAAGAAGATCCATAATTTCTTCGGCACAGTCCGGTATGGCGAATTTCCCAATGTACTCCCTAGCAGGCAGAACACTAAGGCAGAACAGGTCGTCGCGACCATTTGAGTTCAGCAGATCACAATCAGCACTAACTATAAACTTGATTCCAAATTTACTGGAACTAACCAAAGTTCCCTGCCAGACGTTCAGCTCAATACCGTTATGCGCCTCGACACCAAACCGCAACGAACGATCTTCCATTTCAGCCCCCTTGCTCCTGAAGCTAAAATATACATCGGTCATCGGGAGGCAAGCCAGCACCTGAACTCCCAAGCCGCTCCCAGCCACCGTAAACCATGCCCGAGAGCTGTAGCCTCGAGCCAAATAGCCCCTTCGCTTGCTAATGGCCTTGCCACCAGCATCACCTCCAGCAGGCCCATCTGCGTCCACCCTTGCAGTACTGATGCAGCTGCTTACAGCACCACAACCGGGCCGATACCCTTTTGGAACAATGACTTCGCCAAGCTCCCTTGTCAGCCAGAGTACTGATAAGTGCCTTGTAAGCCGGGGAGCCGGCACTTTGAGCCCATCCGAGCGCGCGAACCCTTGGGGATTGCTGGGCGGGGCTGACTCATGCACTCAAGGCGGACACTCGCTTGCGGTGTACCTCCCCGGAGCCGAACCTACGTGTAGTACTTCTCATTGACGTTGCGGCTGCAGGCGAGACACTTTCGATATGCACCAAAAAGCCCAGGACGCTCCCGTCCCAGCAAGCCACCGCATTCGCAAACCAGCGGGCTGCTTCCTTGATCACAGCGCCATAGCCTCACAGTGGCGATAAGTCCAAAGATCACCGAAGCCACGATCGCCAAAGCCGGAGCCAGGCGCGCCACTGCGTAGATCTCTGAAAGCAACTGGCTCTCCCGTATCATCCCCAAGGGCAGCATCAACAGCAACCCCAGCGCCAAAGCCCCCAGTGCTGGCGCGTACATCCTTGCCATCATCCACTTCCAACGGTCCATGTGGTCATCCCGGCGATTGTTTAACGCATCCTTGAACATATCGGTCGCAGGGGATGAGACCTGAAAGCTACGCTTTTCTGCCGCCCCTACAAAGTCAAACCTCACCGTACACTTCATACTTGCCCGTCCACCTTACTGTTGCAGGCGTTGGCAGACGCACCGCCGCCCGCACCTGCCATACAGGGCTCCAAGAGCACGCGATTTGATAGCGTTTCACATGGGGCAGGATGCAGCCTGCAAGAACGACATGCCGGATTGCAATCAATCTTCCAGCCCCTCCACTCTCGTCCGTGCAACGGCTTCTCTCGATGCACCAAGTTGCGCCACAGATCTCGCACCGGCCTTCTTGCATTAGAAGTCCAAAAATCACCCATGGATGAGGTGACCTGTTGAAATCACTTTACACTGGCGCAAGCAGTCTGGATAAAGCGGAAGAACCGGGACTGCGAGGCGACATRGCGCAGTTGGGATGCTCACCAGCACGCACAGGAAGCCCGTTACTTACGCCGCAGAGGTAGACAGCAACACCCCTACACAGAGGCACCAGAGAGTAGCTAGAAGCTCTTGCAGGCGCTTCAATTGAACGCCCGTCAAACTTCTTTCAATCAACTCCGGACTTAACCCCCTGCGCGTCCCCGAAGGGGCGCGCATCTGGACCCGAGGTGCGAGGGCCGAAGGCCCGAGTACCGATGGGACCAGTCACGGGACATCAACGTTGGCATCCCAATAAATATCTACCTTCTCAAAGAGAAGGTAGTTGCTCTTGATGTATAGCTCTTATGGGGCTGCTGACAAGCAAGCTCGTTTGCACGCGTAAGACCTTGTCGGCGCTCGCTATGCAGCCAGTTTTCGCCGTTGCTCCTCGCGATGCTTGCGCTGGCTGTTCCGGTTCTGCTCACGCCTCCTATCAGCACGGGGATCGCCTGAGACGCCTGCGGCATTCAGCGCGCGTGTCACCTTCCGCTTTACGCTCGAGCACTGGACGGTGAATGGGCAGTTGTGACAGGGCATATCCCGCACGTCGTTACGATTGCCGATGCACGCCGGAACGTATCCTTCAGGCGCCTCGTTAACCTCAGCAGGCACGGCGACAGTCACCAGCGCATCCCGGACCATATCTGCTTCAAACATCGCCCCGGCACGCGCCTCTGTCAGCGGACCATCGACCCCAAGATATCGTGCCAGCTTGGCCGGCCCGTCCTTTGCATGAAGCACATCGGCACGCAATGCCCGCATTGCTGCAGCATGCACAGGATCTTCTCCGGACGGCTCCATAAAGA
>NZ_JBFULO010000481.1:0-2687 GCF_054049855.1 Stenotrophomonas sp. P5_B8
GCTGGTGCATGACGTGCGCCAGGCCATGCCAGACGATGGCATCGTTTGCCTCGACAACGGCATGTACAAGATCTGGTTCGCCCGCAACTACCGCACGCACGTGGCCAACACACTGCTGCTCGACAATGCGCTCGCCACGATGGGCGCCGGCCTGCCGTCCGCCATGATGGCGGCGATGCTGTACCCACAGCGCCGCGTCATGGCCGTGTGCGGCGACGGCGGCTTCATGATGAACTCGCAGGAGATGGAAACCGCCGTGCGGCTGGGACTGAACCTGGTCGTGGTGATCCTCAACGACAGTGCCTACGGCATGATCCGCTGGAAGCAGGCAGTGGATGGCTTCGAGGATTTCGGCATGCGCTTTGGCAATCCCGATTTCGTGAAATATGCCGAGGCCTACGGCGCGAAGGGGAGCCGGGTGACGGCCGTCGACGAACTGGCGCCCATGATCGAGGCGGCCTTCGCGGGCGGTGGCGTGCACCTGCTGGATGTACCGATCGACTATTCCGAAAACACCCGCGTGCTGGTGGATGAACTGCGCAACCGCACGCCGGACGTGAGCTGCGAATAGTCGCCACCGCATACCGTTGGAAAAAAGGAGTCCAGGATGTTGACCGTCGTCCAGGCGTTTGACCGCACACCGATCACCGACATCGGTTTCGACACTGCCGCAGCCCTGGAGCACAAGCTCAGCGCCGCCGAGCGGGTGTTCAAGGACCGTGACGGCTGGCTCAAGCCGCACGAGCGCATCGCGATCCTGCGCAGGCTTGCCGCCTTGATGGAGGCCAGGCGCGACCATCTCGCCCTGCAGATTGCACGCGAGGGCGGCAAGCCGTTGCCGGATGCCATCGTCGAGACCACGCGCGCCATCGATGGTGTCCACAACGCCGCGGACGAACTACGCAACTTCGCCGGTCGCGAGATCCCGATGGGGCTGTCGGCCGCATCGGAGGGACGCTGGGCATTCACCACCCGGGAGCCGATCGGCATCGTCGCGGCGATCTCCGCGTTCAATCACCCGCTGAACCTGATCGTCCACCAGGTTGCCCCGGCCATCGCAGTCGGTTGCCCGGTCATCATCAAGCCCGCTTCGGCAACGCCACTGTCCTGCCTGGAGTTCGTGGCGATGGCGCACGAGGCAGGGCTGCCCGAACCGTGGTGCCAGAGCTTCATCCCGGAGGGCAACGATTTGGCCGAGGCCCTGGCCACCGACAAACGCATTGGCTTCCTGAGCTTCATCGGCTCGGCGAGGGTAGGGTGGTCGTTGCATGCCAAGCTCGCACACGGCGCACGTTCGGCGCTGGAGCACGGCGGCGTTGCGCCCGCCATTGTCGACCGCAGCGCCGACCTGGCCAGGATCATTGAACCGATCGTCAAGGGCGGCTATTACCACGCCGGCCAGGTGTGCGTGTCCACCCAGCGCATCTTCGTCCACAACGCCATTGCCGACGATTTCACCCAGGCCCTCATCGCCCGGGTAGAACGGCTGCGTACCGGCGACCCGACCCTGCAGGACACCGACGTGGGCCCGCTGATCCTGCCGCGCGAGGCTGACCGCGTCGCCGACTGGATTGACGAGGCGGTACGCGGCGGCGCGAAGCTTGCCACCGGCGGCAAGCGCCTCTCCGAGACCACGCTGCAGCCCACCGTGCTGCTCGACCCGGCCAGCGACGCACGGGTGACCACGCAGGAAGTCTTCGGGCCGGTGGTGGCGGTGTATCGCTATGCCGAGTTGGACGAAGCGATCGCGCGCGCAAACTCCTTGCCGACCGCGTTCCAGGCCAGCGTCTTCGCGCAGGACATCGACATCGCCATGCGCGCCGCCAACCGGCTGGATGCCTCAGCCGTGATGATCAACGACCCGACTGCGTTCCGCACCGATTGGATGCCGTTTGCAGGGCGCAGGGAGTCGGGCTACGGCACCGGCGGCATTCCGTACACCATGCGGGACATGTCGCAGGAGAAGATGATCCTGATGCGCAGGAGCTGATGGGGTGAGCAGGGGAGGAGCCTTGTGCACTTGGGACGGGCTTGGCTAGAGTGATGCGACGGGGGCATATCACAGTGGCGCAACGGCCTCGCCCGTGATGCGTCACATTAATGCCCTCTGCAGCGCGAGGTCGTTTGGCCTGGCAAGAAGGAGAGTAAGTGGAGCGCGTACACAAGGAATTGTCCCTTGCCGATGTGGCGGGCTGGGGATCGGCATGCGTGACCTTTGGTCTGATTCAAGGCGCGCTGTATCTGCGGGCGTACTGGAGTCAATTCGGCCTGGACCCGTTCCAGTTCGTTGCAGTAGGCGAACTGGCGCTGACCGGGCTCACAAGTATCGGCACGGTGCTGGGTTTGATGCTGGTTGCCCTGTTGTTTGGGGGCTGGCTGGAGGTCAAGCTCACCGGCACCACCACAATGCGCAATCGACTCTCGTGGCTCGCGCCGGTTCTTTTCTTCGCTGGCCTGGGCGCGATCATCTGGTGGGCCGGCGCGTGGGTTTTGCTGATTGGCATCCTGTTGACGATTGGATGTCTGCTGGTGGTGACGCTATCCCCGGTCGTGCCTGGTGCCGTCAAGAAGTCACCGTGGCTGGTGTACAGCGTATCGATGTTGGTCTATGTATCGATCGCGTCAAGCTGGCTAGGAAGCGAACGCGCGCGTGCCATCATCGATGGAAAGGCCAAGCACCTGTCAAG
>NZ_JBFULO010000482.1:0-2683 GCF_054049855.1 Stenotrophomonas sp. P5_B8
ATCGGCGCTGGCGGTCCCGTAGTCGGCCAACATGCGCGCCAACCACAAGATGAGTGCCAACCAACGGTTGGCACCTACGGTCACGTTTGGCGCGCTAAAATAGCCTGATGCATGACGCCGTCACCCAACCGACCCAACCGTCCGACACGACCGTGTGGGCCCGCCGCCAGACCCAGGCCGTCCGTATCGGCGGTGTGGTCGTAGGCGGAGGCCAGCCCGTGGTGGTGCAGTCGATGACCAACACCGACACCGCCGATGTGGCCGCCAGCGTTAAGCAGGTCGCCGAACTGTGGCGGGCCGGCTCGGAGATGGTGCGCCTGACCGTCAACAATCCCGAGTCGGCCGCAGCGATCCCGCGCATCGTGGAGAAGCTGCGGATGATGGGCATCGAGGTGCCCCTGATCGGCGATTTCCATTACAACGGCCACCAGCTGCTGACCCAGGAGCCGGCCTGCGCCGAAGCCCTGGCCAAGTACCGGATCAATCCGGGCAACGTGGGGTTTGGCAAGAAGAAGGACACCCAGTTCGCGCAGCTGATCGAATTTGCGATCCGCTACGACAAGCCGGTGCGCATCGGGGCCAACTGGGGCTCGCTGGACCAGTCGCTGGCCGCCCGCCTGATGGACGAGAACAGCCAGCGCGCGCAACCGTGGGATGCCGGCCGGGTGCTGCGCGAAGCGCTGATCCGTTCGGCGCTGGATTCGGCCCATACCGCCGTCGAGCTGGGCCTGCCGCGCGATCGCATCGTGCTGTCGGCCAAGGTCAGTGGCGTGCAGGAACTGATCGCGGTGTACCGCGATTTGGCCCAGCGCTCGGACTTTGCCCTGCACCTGGGCCTGACCGAGGCCGGGATCGGCAGCAAGGGCATCGTCGCCTCGTCGGCGGCGCTGGCGGTGCTGCTGCAGGAAGGCATCGGCGACACCATCCGCATTTCGCTGACGCCCGAACCGGGCCAGTCGCGTACCGCCGAGGTGATCGTTGCGCAGGAACTGCTGCAGACCACCGGCCAGCGTGCCTTCACCCCGCTGGTCACGGCCTGCCCGGGCTGTGGGCGGACCACCTCCGAGTTCTTCCAGGAACTGGCCAAGGTGGTACAGAACCACGTGCGCGGGAAGATGCCGGAATGGAAGGTGAGCCACCCCGGGGCGGAAAACATGACGCTGGCGGTGATGGGCTGCATCGTCAACGGGCCGGGCGAATCGCGGCATGCCAACATCGGCATCTCGCTGCCCGGTACCGGCGAAACGCCGGCTGCGCCGGTGTTCGTGGATGGCGAGAAGACGGTGACGCTGCGCGGTGACAACATCGCCCAGGAATTCGTGGCGCTGATCGACGATTATGTCGAACGCAAGTATGTCCGAAGCGTCGGATAAGCCAACGGTGCTGGCCGCCCCCGAGGCGGCCGCCGGTTTCCGCCATTGGATGGCCCACAACGCCTGGCGTTTCGTGCTGCTGTTCGCCGGAGTGCTGCTGCCGCTGGCCGGCTTCGTCGCGCTCGCCGACGAAGTGCATGAGCTGGAGTCGTTCTATTTCGACGCGCCCTTGCTATGGAAGCTGCACGGCCTGCATTCGCCGGGGCTGGACCAGTTCTTCGTGCTGCTCTCCAAGCTGGGCTATGAGTGGTTCCTGATCCCGGCCGACGTGCTGATCGTCGGCATGCTGCTGTGGCGACGGCGCTGGCGTGAAGCCAGTTTCGTGGCGATCTGCTTCGTCGGTTCGGCGTTGTTGAACATGGGCAGCAAGCAGTTTTTCCAGCGCGACCGCCCCAGCCTGTGGGAGTCGATCGCCCCGGAAAGCACGTTCAGCTTCCCCAGTGGGCATGCGATGGGCTCGATGACCCTGGCGGTGACGGTGGTGCTGTTGGCCTGGAACACTCGCTGGCGCTGGCCGGTGCTGGTGGCCGCGCCCTTGTTCAGCGTGCTGGTCAGCGTGTCGCGGGTCTACCTGGGCGTGCATTACCCCTCCGACATCCTGGCCGGTTGGTGTGCGGCTCTGGTTTGGGTGGTAGGGTGCTTCCTGGTCATGTTCAGGCGCCGCGCGCCGTGGCGGCACCGGCACTGAACCGGTCCGGATGCGTGGGATGCCGATTGCGCCGGGGCGCAGGCGTACACTGATAGGCGTAGTAGACCGATATAGCCTGGGGTGAAAGGCTAAGGGGAAGGGCAAGACGGCATGGGTGTGATGCGGGCACCAGAACGCGCTGACAGGGGCTGCTTTTCCTTGTTATCGCCGTACCCCGCCGCTAGGCTTGCCCCCGTTCGCAGCGTTTTAAGAGGTGCGTGGATGACGATTCGAGTGTATCTGGTGGACGATCATGCGCTGGTGCGTACCGGCATGAAGATGATCCTGTCCAACGAGACCGATATCGAGGTAGTCGGTGAAGCGGACTCCGGGGAAGATGCGTTGCCTGAAATCCGCCACCTGCGTCCGGACGTGGTGCTGTGCGACCTGCACCTGCCGGGTGTAAGCGGCATGGAAGTCACCGAACGGGTGGTGCGTGGCGACCACGGCACGCGCGTGGTGATCGTGTCGGTGCTCGAGGATGGCCCGATGCCCAAGCGCCTGCTCGAGGCTGGCGCGTCCGGTTACATCGGCAAGGGCTGCGATGCGCAGGAACTGCTGCGCGCCGTGCGCGACGCGGCCATGGGCCGGCGTTACCTCGGCAGCAGCATCGCGCAGAACC
>NZ_JBFULO010000483.1:0-2677 GCF_054049855.1 Stenotrophomonas sp. P5_B8
AGCCAGCGCTCCACGCAAGGCATGTGCCTCGCGAGACTGCGCGTCGGCACGTTCGATGAACTCGGCGACCTGCAGCAGCGCAGTCCATCCGCGGCGGTCGCCATCGACCCATGCGCCCAGCCAGGCACCTGTGGCGGCTGGGGGCAGTAGAGGCAACGCCGCCGCCTGCAGCTGGGCAGGACACGCGGCTGCCGCCGCCGTGACCACGCGACGCATCTCCTCCCACAGCACCCGCACCGCCTCGCTCAGTTGCGTGCGCAAGCCGGCCTCTTGCTGTTGGAGGGCGGCCAACTGCGCGAGCTGCTCTAGGCCCGCTCGTGCCTTGGCGAAGGGGTCCTGGGCCACCGCAGCTAACCCGGTTCCGCATGCGGGACAGGCGGTTGCGCCATCGGCCAGAGCCAGCACCGCCTCGTACAGCTTGGCATACGACACGTCACCGGCACGCGCGGCCAACTGCTCGGTGGCGGCCCGCCACAGGCCTTGAAGGCGGTACGCCTCGTCTAGCAAACCCTGCAGACGTGCCCGTGTCACTTCATGAACCGCTGGAGGGACGGCGACGAGTTGCGCCTGCACGTACGGAAGCCGCCCTTGTTGCTGAGGCGTGCCAAGCAGCCAGTCGACGCAGCCCTGGTACGTCGCGTCGGGCGGCATGCGTTGCGCCAACGCCTGTTCCATGCCCTCAATCGCTGCGATCTTCTGTGGATAGGCGGCAATCGTCTGTTCGGAATTCGCCAACTGCAAGCGCCGCTGCGCTAGCTGGGCGGCTTGGACTCCGGCAAGCATCAGGTCTTGGTCGAGAGTGGGATTGAAGCCGCGCACGAAGTCACTGAACTGATCCACGCCGAATAGGGTGGCAATGAGCTGTCGCTGGTCGCCCGGTGTACGGGCCGCGATGCGCGCGAAATCATCGAGGCGATTTTTCTCGATGAAGCAGAAGCGGTACTCCGCCTCGTCGGGCTGCACGACTTGGGCCCGCTCTGCCGCCCCGGAAGAGAGAACGGGCGTGACATGGCGCCGCAGCCGGGCGTTGTTACAGTAGGTACGCTGGTCGACTCGCTTGACCTGGGCTTCGCTGATGGACCCGAGCATCGCAACTTCCAGCGCCTCGCAGAAACTGCTCTTGCCCGTGCCATTGGCGCCATAGACCAAGGTGATGTCATGGCTGAGGTCGAACGTTTCTTGCCGCATGAACCCGCGGAACGGGCCCACCTCGAGCTGAAGAAGGCGACCAAGCGCCGGCCCAGCGTCGGGGCCGTGGCCGTCTCCTTGGTACGCCACCGGAGTTTGCGCCAAGTTGGCTATGGCCAGCGGCGCTAGGCGGCCGGATCGCCTGCGGCCCGCCGCGCCAACCTCAGCCAGTGACTGCAAGTGATTCAGCACCAGGTGCGCAAGTCGGCGCACATCGTCGTGCACTTGTCGCTGCGCCAGGTGCGCCAGGAAGCGGTGGTACTCGGAACGAATGCTCGCCATGCAGCCCCTCTACACAGAAGGACGCTGTCGGTTGCGCCCCCGGGTTTTGTTGATCAGCCGCCAGCGCCATGCTCACAGGCGGGTGTTGCTTCTATTCGTGATCGGCCGAATCGACCTAAGTGCACAAACTATGCACTAAAGGGGCCACATTTGGAGATTTGCTTAGCCTATGGTTTAAAAGCATAACCCTTCGACATGAACGAACTATGCGGTACATGTACACCATAGTTGGTACCTCAAACGCCTCGATCTGCACAAACTATGGCTCATTTTCGACACGAACTATGGTCTCCGACCCAATAGCGCCTTGCGCGTGCTGCCACGCCCCTCTGCAGCTTGAAGGACGCAGGCCCTTCAACTGGACACCCGGAACTGAATAGCCTCGGAGATGAGTAATTGCTACCCAGTGCCTGGGACCGGCTTAGGAGTTGGCCGTCTTTTGGGAAGCTGCCCCAAAGACCGGCCGCCGAGGAGCAAGGTTCGGGGAGCACGCTCGAGCGGGAGACCACTGTTCGCTGTGGCTATACTCGCGCCAGCATGGGGCGCTCGAGGGCGTAACGATGGGACGGGCAAAGCACGAATGGATGGAGGATCAGGAGAGAGGCTGGAGCTCTATCCAGCGGAGCACCTGCGAGGAATGTTTGAATCAGGAGGATGTCTGGCGACTGTCGAGAGCCAACATTGGCGAAGGCGAGTGCGACTACTGCGGCAGGTGCAACATCCTTGTTCTTCCTGTCGAACACGTCCAAGAACACCTCTATGAAGTGCTGGGAAGGTACTACGCCGAACCTGCAAACGCGGGCACTCCCTGGATGGAAGGAGCATGGATCGTACCCACCTTCGACACGGACGAGGTTCTGGAAAAGCTTGGCTTCTATCCGACCGACGAGCTGCGGGAGGATATTGTCGGGGCTGATGTAACTGGATACTGGGTTGAAGCTGCGCGCGGGCATTGGGCGGATGTCCAGGACGAGGAGCTCATGCTCCACTCTTGGAAGAGCTTCTCTTATGCGGTGAAGCATCAGACTCGATTCAACTTCCGAAACGTTTGTACCGATAGGGACTCGCAGGAGATACCCGTCGCCGACATGCTGGACGTCGTCGGTGGGGAAGTAGGCTCGCTGATCAGGACGCTCGATATTGGAACGGAACTCTACAGGGCAAGGTACCTTCCGGCCGACGGATCCGTGGCGGTATCAGCCTCGAC
>NZ_JBFULO010000484.1:0-2670 GCF_054049855.1 Stenotrophomonas sp. P5_B8
CTATTCGAACGTCCAGAACGGCGGTGCGATCGCCTCGCGCCAGTAGGATTCCTCGGCCATGTAGAAGCCCTGCGCATGGGCCTTGGCGAACCACGCCGCCGCTGCATCCACGTTCTTCTGCAGACCATCACCGCCCCGACCCAGGGCGAGGCCGCTGAGGTACTGGCCGTACACATTGCCCTGCGTGCCGGCGCGCGCGTACCAGCGCAATGCCTCGGCCTTGTCCTGCACCACGCCGACGCCGGCTTCGTAGAGCGTGCCCAGATCCACCTGCGATTCGGCATCGCCGCGTTCGGCGCGACGCTGGATGCGTGCGATCAGCGCGTTCGGCGCCGGGCCGGTGGCCACCGGGTTGCCGGACTTGGCCGAGCCACGTGTGGCCGCGCGCAGTGCGTCGAGCTTGTACAGCTCGCGCAGGTACACCGCAGACCGCAGCCGCCAACGCAGCGCGCCGGCCATGTCGCCGCGCCGCTCGCACCACTTCTCCAGATCGTGCATGGCATACGGTGAGCCGTGGTAGGCGGCGCTGTGGTACCAGTGGAAGGCCTTGCGCGGTGATGCCTTCATCACCACCGCCCCGGGCTTCTGCGGACCCTCGCCACTGTCCAGGCGGCCGCGTTCGAGGATCGTGCCGAGCGTCTCTTCGGCGCTGGTGCTGTGGTGGGTACGCGGCGTGGCGGCGGCCGCACGGGCGTACCAGTCCAGAGCGCGCGGATCATTCCAGGCTTGGTACATCTTCGCCACGCGCAGGGCGGAATCGAACTGGCCATCGGTGGCCCTGGCAAGCGCGTCGCGTTCGGTGTCGCTGACCGGGCGGGTCGGGGCAGCGGCGCAACCGCTCAGAACGGCCAGCGCCAAGGCGCACAGCAACGGGCGGTGGGAGAACAGGTTCATCCATGACATCCAGCAGGGGGCCGGCGATTATCCCGGAGCGCACCGTCGCGGCCGCTGAACGCCGGGGCCGAATCGGTTGCCATCGCAACAGTTGCACCGCCGCCCAAAGCCGGTTACGGTCGGTCCATGTCCTCGTTCCCGGCCACCGCTGTCAGCAATACCAACCGCAATAATCTGCGCGCGAATAATCGTGCGCGGCCGATGCGGGACTGCGACCAGGGCTAGTACAAGCAACACGCCCGGACCCCAGAAAACCCGCATCGACCGATGCGGGTTTTTTTGTGGCCCGGGTTTATCCCTTCCGGGCCTGGGTGGCCGGTCGAATGCCTGCAATACGTGTATTCCCCCATCATCAGGAGTTGTTCCCATGTGTTCGATCTTCGGTATTTTCGGCCTGCAGGCCGGCGACGACCTCAGCGCGCTGCGCCGCCATGCGCTGGACCTCTCGCAGCGCCAGCGCCATCGCGGCCCGGACTGGAGCGGGGTGTACGTCGATGCCGGCGCCATCCTGGTCCACGAACGGCTGGCCATCGTCGACCCGGCCGGCGGTTCGCAGCCGCTGCTGTCCGAGGACGGCGGGCTGGCGCTGGCGGTCAACGGCGAGATCTACAACCACCGCGAACTGAAGGCCGAACTGGCCCAGCCCTATGCGTTCCAGACCGGTTCGGACTGCGAGGTGATCAACGCGCTGTACCGGCAGGACAGCCCGGCCGCGTTCCTCAACCGCCTCAACGGCATCTTCGCCTTCGCGCTGTGGGACCGCGACCAGCAGCGCGTGCTGATCGCGCGCGATCCGATCGGTGTGGTGCCGCTGTACTGGGGTCATGACAAGGACGGCCGCCTGGTGGTGGCCTCCGAGCTGAAGTCGCTGGTGGATATCTGCGCCGATGCGGCGCAGTTCCCGCCTGGCCACTGGTACGACAGCGCCACCGGCACGTTGACCCGCTACTACGAGCGGCCCTGGCGCGACTACGATGCGGTCGAAGGTGTCGAGGCCGACCTTGCTGCGCTGCGCGAGGCCTTCGAGCGCGCCGTGCACCGCCAGTTGATGACCGACGTGCCCTATGGCGTATTGCTGTCCGGCGGCCTGGACTCCTCGCTGGTGGCCGCGGTGGCCGCACGCTACGCGCGCCATCGCGTCGAGGACGGTGATAAAAGCGAGGCGTGGTGGCCGCGTCTGCACTCCTTCGCCATCGGCCTCAAAGGCTCACCGGACCTGGCCGCCGCAGCGATCGCCGCCGAAGCGCTGGGCACGGTGCACCATGGCTTCGAGTACACCTTCGAAGAAGGCCTGGACGCATTGCCCGAGGTGATCCGCCACGTGGAAACCTACGACGTCACCACCATCCGCGCCTCCACCCCGATGTTCCTGCTGGCGCGGCGGATCAAGGCGATGGGCGTGAAGATGGTGCTGTCCGGCGAGGGCAGCGACGAGATATTCGGCGGCTACCTGTACTTCCACAAGGCGCCCAACGCACGCGAGTTCCATGAGGAACTGGTGCGCAAGCTCGACGCACTCAACAACTACGATTGCCTGCGTGCCAACAAGTCGATGATGGCCTGGGGCGTGGAGCCGCGCGTGCCGTTCCTGGACCGCGAGTTCCTCGACGTGGCCATGCGCATCGACGCGCGCCACAAGATGGTCGGGCAGGGGCCGCAGGGCGCACGTCGCATCGAAAAGGCGGTGCTGCGCGAAGCCTTTGAAGGCTATCTGCCCGATTCGATCCTGTGGCGGCAGAAAGAGCAGTTCAGCGATGGCGTCGGCTATGGCTGGAT
>NZ_JBFULO010000485.1:0-2656 GCF_054049855.1 Stenotrophomonas sp. P5_B8
ACACCAAGGTGTTCGATGATCCCGACGTGCCGATGCTGGTGCAGACCGGGTGCCAGGGCAGCGGGTCAGGCGTGGCGGACTGGTCGGCCCGGATGATCGATGCCGACGGCGTGGCCACGGCCCCGGTGACCTATCGGCAGGTATGCGGCCGAGGATGACCACAGGTCTGGCGCAGAAAAGGTTCTTCGCCCCTATGATGGGGCCCTCACGGGCGCGACAAACCCGAGCGGAGACGCCAGCCGATCCAAGCGGCGCCTGCACACCCGGCCACCCGCGCAGGGTCGTGCTCACGCTGCGACGGCCCTTGCAACAAGATGTTCCCCGCAGGGGCGAAGAGCCAAAAAAAGGCCGGCGCATCGCGCCGGCCTCCGTGAATCACCGTGCAGCGGGCTTGCCTCAGCCCAGCTCACCCTTCGCATCCAGGTAGCGCTCGGCATCCAGCGCGGCCATGCAGCCGAAGCCGGCCGAGGTGATCGCCTGGCGGTAGTGCTGGTCGGCCACGTCGCCGGCGGCGAACACGCCCTCGACCGAGGTCTGGGTGGCGTTGCCGCCCAGGCCCGAGCGGATGTCCAGGTAACCGTTGTTCATGGTCAGCTGGCCGTCGAACAGGCTGGTGTTGGGGTGGTGGCCGATGGCCACGAAGAAGCCGTGGGCCTCGATGTCGCGGGTGCTGCCGTCCAGCGTGGACTTGACCCGCACGCCGGTGACGCCGGCATCGTTGCCCAGCACTTCATCGACCTGGTGGTGCCACACGGTCTCGATCTTGCCGGCCGCCACCTTGGCGAACAGCTTGTCCTGCATGATCTTTTCCGCCTTGAGGGTGTCGCGGCGGTGGACCAGGTAGACCTTGCGGGCGATGTTGGACAGGTACAGCGCCTCTTCCACGGCGGTGTTGCCGCCGCCGACCACGACCACGTCCTGGTCACGGTAGAAGAAGCCGTCGCAGGTGGCGCAGGCAGACACGCCGCGGCCCTTGAAGGCCTCTTCCGATTCGATGCCCAGGTACTTGGCGGTCGCGCCGGTGGCGATGATCAGCGCGTCGCAGGTGTACTCGGCACTGTCGCCGATCAGCTTGAACGGGCGCTGGGCCAGGTCGGCGGTGTGGATATGGTCGAAGATCACCTCGGTCTCGAAGCGCTCGGCATGGGCCTGCATGCGCGTCATCAGGTCCGGGCCCATCAGGCCATGCGCGTCGCCGGGCCAGTTGTCCACTTCGGTGGTGSTCATCAGCTGGCCACCCTGCTGCAGTCCGGTGATCACCACCGGCTTGAGGTTGGCGCGCGCGGCATAGACAGCGGCGGTCCAGCCGGCCGGGCCGGAGCCGAGGATGACGAGCTTCTGGTGGCGGGAGGGCAGGGAATGGCTCATGTAGACTCGCGTAAATGGTGATGGGGCGGGACGCCGGCGGTGATTGCGTGGCGTCCGGGACAAGCCATAGAGTGGCGGCAGGGGCGGGGCGATTCAAGGCGACCGGTGGAGCGGGGCGACCTGCGGGGCATGTCGGCGCCTCCCGTGTCGAAGTTTTGACAGGGGCCGGGCCGGGTGGGCGTGCCGACCAACGGTCGACACCTACCGGGGTGCCAGCCAGTCGTTTATTATCAAGCACTAACAGTGCATTCCCAAGGTGTGGTCTAAGGTGGCGAAGCAGCTCCCGGAACGATCCAAGTCTCCCGACAGCAAACCGTCGCGCAAGGCTGCGGCGGCGCCTGCGCCTGCCGATAATCCGGGCCGTCAGCGTCTGTGGCGCGACCTCGGCCTGATCGCGATCGCCCCGGCGCTGCTGTATCTGGTCGCCAGCCTGTTCACCTATTCGGCCACCGACCCCGGCTGGTCGCACACCGGCAGCGTGGTCGCGCCCATCCACAACATGGGCGGCCGGGTCGGGGCGTGGATCGCCGACGTGCTGCTGCAGCTGTTTGGCTACATCGCCTTCGTGCTGCCGATCGTGCTCGGCGCGCTGGCCTGGATCGCCATGTTCGGGCTCAAGCGTGAAAGCAAGGGCGAGCATGACCTGGACCCGGCGCTGCGGTTGGTTGGCCTGGTCGGCTTCCTGATCGCCGGCACCGGCTTCCTGCATGTGCGTCTGTTCACTGGCGATGTCGCCCATGCCGGCGGCATTCTCGGCCGGCTGGTGGGCAACTCGCTCAGCGCCGGGTTCGGTGCGCTGGGTGCGAATCTGTTCGTGCTGGTGCTGCTGCTGGCCTCGATCACCCTGGCCACGGGCATCTCCTGGTTCGTGGTGATGGAGAAGATCGGTCGCTGGGTACTGGCGCTGCCGCCGCTGTTCAACAAGAAGAAAGAGCAGGCCACCGAGTGGCAGCAGACCCGCGCCATGCGCGAGGAGCGCCAGGAAGTGCGCAAGGTCGATGCGGAGGTGCGTGCCAAGCGCGAGCCGGTCAAGATCGAGCCGCGCCCCGAGCCGGTGCTGGAAAAGAGCGACCGGGCCAAGCGCGAGACCCAGATCCCGATGTTCCGCGGGGTCAATGGCGATGGCTCGGACCTGCCGCCGCTGGCGCTGCTGGACGATCCCAAGCCGCAGCCCAAGGGCTACGACGAAGACACGCTGGAAACGCTGTCGCGGCAGATCGAGTTCAAGCTCAAGGATTTCCGCATCGAAGCGCAGGTGGTGGGCGCCTATCCGGGTCCGGTGATCACC
>NZ_JBFULO010000486.1:0-2643 GCF_054049855.1 Stenotrophomonas sp. P5_B8
GCTCAAGGCCTGCTACCAAGACTTCAGCCCGGAGCAGCAAGCCAGGATCCGCGCGATCATCGGCGCCGACGCAGCGCCCGCACGGACCGCCCTGCCCAAGCGCGTCAAGGCCAGCAGACCGCCTCGCGAAGACCTGCCGCCACGCTTCTGGCTGCCCTATAGCGGTGAGACCTGGACAGGTCGCGGGCGTCCGCCGAAGGCGTTCATCGCCTGGGAAGGCACCGTCGCCCACACCGAGTGGAAGAAGCACCACCCCGACGAGCGTTTCCCCACCTACCCCGGCTGATCCTGCACGGCGTAGGCAACCCAGCCGCGGAACGACAGCGCAGCGTAGAACAGCGCGGGCCGCTCGAAACCGGCCTGCTCCAGCAGCGTCACCTCTTCTTCCGGCGCGAGCGTGGGCAGCCTGCTGGCAATCGCCTCGGCGCGTGCTTCGGCGCTCTCCCCGCCGATGCCGCGGGCGGTGACGAACGCGGCCCAGCGTTGGAACCACACGCGCTTTTCATCCGGATCGCGGGGCACGCTGTGGTGGGCGACCACCAGCGGTGCGCCCGGCCTCAGGCGGCGCCGGAGTTCGCGCAGGGTGTGCAGGCGTTCTTCGCGCGATAGAAAGTGCAGTGTCAGCAGACACGTGGCGCCATCGAACGCGACGACGGGCGCAGCATCGATGTAGCCCTGGATCAGTTCGACGCGCGGGGACAGGCTGCCCAGCACGCGCGTGGCCAGCGCGAGCATCTCCGCGGACGGGTCCACGCCGGTGAAGTGCCAGTCGGGGCTGCACTCGGCGAAGACGCGCAGTTCCATCCCTCCGCCTGCACCAAGCACGAGCACCCTGCCCGCCTGCGGAACCCGCTCGGCGAGCAGCACGTGCGCCATCTGATGCAGCGCCTGCACACCCGGTACCTGACGGACGAGCGTGTCGGCGTAGCGCGCTACCGCATCGGGATCGGAAAAGGACATGACGGCCTACGGCGGAAGATGGCGTTTAATGTAACAGTGACAGTTACATTTATGCCAGTCGTCCGCCCCGCAGCACGGGGGGACGTTCGTACGACGCACCGCCCGGCCGGCGCATGCAGCACACCCGTGTTGCAGCTGCATTTAACTTCTGTTAATTATTGCTGCAGCGCAGCAGATCCCCTGCCGCGCAGGGAGAACCCATGGGATGACCCACTAAGAGAACGGTACCTCCAACACTCCGACTGCAAGGTGCACGCATGAACGACAGCATTGGCAAGTGTGTTCACGCTCCGAAAGCAATTTCGCCATTGGCATCTGCAGTACACGTGGCGCTGGCCACCACCCTGCTGTTCTCCAGTTCCGTTGCGACGGCACAGGACAGCACACCCCCAGGCACGGCGGACGCCGCTACCCTGGAGACGGTTTCGGTTCTGGGCAGTCGTACCAAGCCGCGCACGGTGTCGTCCTCGGCAGTGCCGATTGACATCATCAGCGGGGAAGAGTTCCGCAACCAGGGCGCCACCGATGCGCTCGACCAGTTGCGGGTGCTGGTCCCCTCCTTCAACGTCAGCACGATTCCCATCGACGATGCCGCCAGCCTGGTGCGTCCGGCCAACCTGCGTGGCCTGCCGCCGGACAACACCCTGCTGCTGGTCAACGGCAAACGCTTCCACCGGGCGGCGGTGATCACCTTCCTCGGTCACGGCCTGTCCGACGGTGCACAGGGCCCGGACCTGTCGGTATTTCCATCGCTGGCGTTGGAACAGGTGGACGTGCTGCGTGACGGCGCGGCCGCACAGTACGGGTCGGATGCGATTGCCGGGGTGATCAATTTCGGCCTGAAGAAGCTGCGCGAAGGCGGCAGCGCGGAGGTATTCACCGGAAAGTACTACCAAGGTGACGGGCTGACCACGCAGTACGCGGCGCAGATCGGCCTGCCCTTGACCGCGCGTGGTTTTGCCACGCTTACCGCCGAATGGCGCAAGGCGGACGACACCTCGCGCAGCGTGCAACGCGACGATGCCGCGGCCGCCATCGCCGCCGGCTACCCTGGCGTCGGGCAACCGGCGCAGACCTGGGGCTCGCCGCAGGTGAACAACGATCTGAATGTGGTGGCCAACCTGGGCCTGTCCACCGACAGCGTGGACCTCTACCTGTTCGGCAACTACGCCAAGCGCAAGGTCGACGGCGGCTTCTACTACCGCGACCCCACCGCGCGCTCGGGGGTGTACTCCAACGATGGCGGCGACACCCTGCTGGTTGGCAATCTGAGCGGTGCCGGTGCCTGCCCGGGCATCGCACTGCGCGACGGGGGCGGCAACCTGCTGCCGTACAGTTCGGTGAGCGCGGCGGTGGCGGCGCTGCCGTCGAACTGTTTCACCTTCCTGTCCACCCTGCCGGGCGGCTTCACCCCGCGCTTCGGTGGCTCGCTGGAAGACGCGTCGGTGGTGGCCGGGGCCAAGGGCCTCTGGGGTGACTGGTACTGGGATGTGAGTGGTTCATGGGGCCGCAACGACATCGACTTTGTCATCTACAACACCGTCAATGCCTCGCTGGGCCCGGCGCAGCCGCAGGGCCTGTCCTTCCGCCCGGGTGGAAACACCCAGACCGAAAAGAACCTCAACGTCGATGTGAGCCGCGATATCGCCACCACGTTCACCGCCCAGCCGCTGCGTCTGGCGC
>NZ_JBFULO010000487.1:0-2633 GCF_054049855.1 Stenotrophomonas sp. P5_B8
GCCTGGGCGCGATGGTGCGAGACGGCCAGCTCGTACAAAACCGCCGCGGCGGCTTTGCCCCGGTGCAGGCCACCAACCTGATCACCGGCGTGGTCATCGCCAACCCGGAAGGCTTCGGCTTCCTGCGTCCGGTGGAGGGTGGGGATGACCTGTTCCTGCCGCCGTATGAAATGCGCAAGGTCATGCACGGCGRCCGCGTGTTGGCCAACGTCACCGGCATCGACCGCCGTGGCCGTCGCGAAGGCAGCATCGCGCGCGTTCTCGAGCGCGGGATGACCCGCCTGATCGGCCGCTTCAGCGTCGAGTTCGGCATCAACTACGTGGTGCCCGACGACAAGCGCGTGCAGCGCAACGTACAGATTCCGCCGGACCAGACCGGCGATGCCCGCGACGGCCAGCTGGTGGTCTGCGAGCTGACCCAGGCACCGGACACGCGTCGCCCGCCGATCGGCCGCATCATCGCGGTGCTTGGCGACAAGCTGACCGCATCGCTAATCGTGGAAACCGCGATCCATGGCCACGAGCTGCCGTTCGAGTTCCCGCAGGAGGTGCTCAACGAGGCCTCGGCGGTGCCGATGGTGGTCGAGCCGGACAGCATCGGTGGGCGCGTGGATCTGCGCACCACGCCGCTGGTGACCATCGATGGCGAGGATGCCAAGGACTTCGATGACGCGGTTTACTGCGAACCCAACGCCGAAGGCTTCCGCCTGGTGGTGGCCATCGCCGATGTGTCCAATTACGTGCGTCCGGGCACCCCGCTCGACGATGAAGCACAGAAGCGCGCCACCTCGGTGTACTTCCCGGGCTTCGTGGTGCCGATGTTGCCGGAGACCTTGTCCAACGGCATCTGCTCGCTGATGCCCAAGGTCGACCGGATGTGCTTCGTCTGCGACATGCAGGTGAACCGCGACGGTGACGTGATCCATTCGCGCTTCTACGAAGCAGTGATGAATTCGCACGCACGCCTGACCTACAACCAGGTCTGGCAGGCGGTGGGCGAGAACGACGTGGCGGTGCGCAACCAGATCGCCGCGGTACTGCCGCAGGTGGAGCACCTGCACCAGTTGTACAAGGTGCTGGCCAAGGCGCGTACCCGTCGCGGTGCGATCGAATTCGAATCCTCCGAAGTGCGCTTCGTGCTGGACAACACCGGTGAGGTGTCCCAGGCCGGCATGCTGGTGCGCAACGATGCGCACAAGTTGATCGAAGAATGCATGATCGCGGCCAACGTGCAGGCCGCGCGGTACCTGCTGCACAAGCAGGTGCCGGCGCCGTACCGCGACCACGCCAAGCCGCCGGAAGCCAAGTACGACGACCTGCTCGAGTTCCTCAAGGAATTCAAGCTGAGCCTGCCGCCGTGGGCCAAGGTGCAGCCGGGCGATTACACCAAGCTGCTCAAAAAGGTGCGCGAGCGCCCGGACGCGGCCCTGCTGGAATCGGTACTGCTGCGCAGCCAGAGCATGGCGGTGTACGCGCCGGACAACCAGGGGCACTTCGGTTTATCGCTGGATGCGTACGCACACTTCACCTCGCCGATCCGTCGTTACCCGGATTTGCTCGTCCACCGCGCGATCAAGTACGCGCTGTCGGGCGGCTCGCTGGACAAGTACACCTACTCGGCACGCGAAATGGCCGCCCTGGCCGTGCAGTGCTCCGAACGCGAACGCCGTGCCGATGAGGCCGAGCGTGAAGTGGACGAGCGCTACCGCGCGGCATGGATGGAAAAGCACGTCGGTGGCCAGTTCGATGGCGTGATCAGCGGCGTAACCAGCTTCGGCCTGTTCGTCGAACTGGACGAGTCCAAGGTCAACGGCCTGGTCCACGTGACCCAGCTGCCGCACGACTATTACCAGTTCGACGCCACCCGCAAGACGCTCAGCGGCGAACGCCGTGGCAAGGCGTACCGGTTGGGTGACCGGGTGCGGATCCTGGTGCTCAAGGCGAGCATGGAAGAGCGCAAGATCGACTTCCGCCTGGTCGAGGAGAATGACGACGAGACGGCCGAGCTGCCGCCGCGTGGTCAGCCCGCCAAGCGCAAGAAACAGAAGTACTGAACGACGCGCGTACCGGGACCACCCGGAGCGCAGCCCCGGTAGTGCCGGCCGTTGGCCGGCTCCACGCATACAACGATCGGAGTACCGGCCCCAGCCGGCTCCATACCCACCACGATCGGAGCGCATCCCATGCCCGACGACCTCCCCGAATACAGCGGCGGCTGCCAATGCGGCGCGATCCGCTTCCACGTCCGTGGCGAACTGACCGACAGTTCGATCTGTCACKGCCGCATGTGCCAGAAAGCGTTCGGTGCCTACTACGCGCCGCTGGTCTCGGTACGCCGGGTTGAATTCACCTGGACCCGGGGCGAGCCACGCCGGTTCGCCTCGTCCAACCTGGTCAAGCGCGGCTTCTGCCCTGAATGTGGCACGCCGCTGACGTATGAAGCGCCCGACGGCATGGCCGTCGCCGCCGGTGCCTTCGACGATCCCGCCCGCCTGCCACCGACCGTGCAGTACGGGGTGGAAAGCAAGCTCCCGTTCGTGGATGGATTGGGCACCCTGGCCGACATCCGCGACGAGGACGATCCGGAAATGGCGCTGCTGCAGGGGCTGGTCTCTCATCAGCACCCTGACCAC
>NZ_JBFULO010000488.1:0-2630 GCF_054049855.1 Stenotrophomonas sp. P5_B8
CGTCGGCGCTGGTCGGTGTTCGTCGCGTGCGCCTTGCGGGCCCATCGGCGCGGTCGCAGTGTAGAACCGTGGGCAATGACGCCCGGTGCGGTGGAGACCGACGATGAAGACCCTGTTGGCGCTTGGCGTGTGGTGCCTGCTGTTCGTGCTGTGCTGGCCGCTGGCAATCCTGGCTTTGGTGGCATGGCCGTTCATCTGGTTGGTGAGCCTTCCGTTGCGTCTGGTCGGGATTACCTTCACGGCACTGTTCGCGTTCCTGCGCGCGCTCCTTCTGCTGCCGGCGCGGTTGCTGGGCGGTGGCCCGGTGGCCGCATGAATCGCGTGGATCGCATGAATCGCATGTGCGCAGGTCTGATCGCGCTGTCGCTGGCCGCACCGGCGCTTGCCGCTGACCCGCCCACGGCCTGGGTGGAGCGGCAGAAGGCCAGCGAGGCAGATGCTGATCTAACGCCCACCAAGGACGCCCCCAAGGAACATTGCCGGGTGGTGAAGGAATGGAAGGTGGGCGAGGTGGTCGCGCAGCACCGCATCTGCGAGGATCCGCCGAAGGCGCCGGCCGTGGCGGCGCCGGAGAAGAACGCCAAGCGCGCCTGATGGCCGTTGTGGCGGCGGTGCCAGTATGCCGGCCGCGACCGGCAGCGGTCGCCGTTGGCCGGCTCCACATTTGCCGGGAAGAGCGGCCGACCCGTTATCGGTAGTGCCGGCCGCTGGCCGGCTCCACGCGGGCCCAACAGAAAGAGCTGCCCGGCGCCACCGTTATCGGTATGCCGGCCTCCGGCCGTAACCGGTAGTGCCGGCCGCTGGCCGGCTCCACGCGGGCCCAACAGAAAGAGCTGCCGGCGCCACCGTTATCGGTATGCCGGCCGCCGGCCGTGACAGGTAGTGCCGGCCGCTGGCCGGCTCCACGCGGGCCCAACAGAAAGAGCTGCCTGGCGCCACCGTTATCGGTATGCCGGCCTCCGGCCGTAACCGGTAGTGCCGGCCGCTGGCCGGCTCCACATAGGCCCAACAGAAAGCGCAGCCGGCAACGGCCGGCCCTACCAGGGACGCGGATGCGCCCACAAAAAACCCCGCCGCAGCGGGGTTTTTCGTTACGCCATCTACAGGGCTCAGTTGGCCTTGTGGATCGCGCGCTTGTTCACGGCCATCGCCGCATCGTGCACCGCTTCGGACAGCGACGGGTGGGCGTGGCAGATGCGCGCCAGGTCGTCCGAGGAGCCGTTGAACTCCATGGTCAGCACGCCTTCATGGACCAGTTCGGACACGTTGGCGCCGACCAGGTGCATGCCCAGCACGCGGTCGGTTTCAGCGTGCGCCAGCACCTTGACGAAGCCGGCCGGCTCGATCATGGCCACGGCACGGCCGTTGGCGGCGAACGGGAAGCTGCCGGCCTTGTACGGGATACCCTCGGCCTTCAGCTGCTGCTCGGTCTTGCCGACCCAGGCCAGCTCCGGCTCGGTGTAGATGACCCACGGAATGGTGTCGAGGTTGACGTGGCCCGGCAGGCCCGCGATCAGCTCGGCCACGGCGATGCCTTCCTCGAAGCCCTTGTGCGCGAGCATCGGGCCGCGCACGCAGTCACCGACCGCCCAGACGCCATCGACGCCGGTGTGGCAGTGCGCGTCCACTTCGATCTGGCCGCGCTCGTTGATCTTGACGCCGGTGCCTTCGGCCAGCAGGCCCTTGGTGGCGGCGCGACGGCCAACGGCCACCAGCAGCTTGTCCACAGTCAGGGTCTTCTCGCCCTCGGCATCGGCGTAGGTCAGGGCGACTTCCTTCTTCTTGCCCTTGCCGGTCACTTCGGCCTTGGAGACCTTGGCGCCCAGACGGATATCCAGGCCCTGCTTCTTGAATTCCTTGGCGGCCGCCTTGGCCACTTCGGTATCGGCAGCAGCCAGGAACTCCGGCAGCGCCTCCAGGATGGTCACTTCCGAACCCAGGCGCTTCCACACGCTGCCCAGTTCCAGGCCGATCACGCCGGCGCCGATCACGGCCAGGCGCGCGGGGACTTCAGTGAAGTCCAGGCCGCCGACGTTGTCGACGATGGTGTCGCCGTCGAACTTGGCGAACGGCAGTTCGATCGAGTCCGAACCGGCGGCGATGATCACGTTGGTGCCCTTGAGCTCGACGATGGAGCCGTCGTGCTGGGTGACCTTGACCACGTTGCCCGGCTGCAGCTCACCGAAGCCGTAATAGGCGGCGACCTTGTTGGCCTTGAACAGCATGCCGATGCCGCCGGTGAACTGCTTGACGATCTTGTCCTTGCGGCCAACCATCGCCTCGACGTCCATCTTGGCGTCCTTGAAGGTGATGCCGTGGTCGCCAAAGATGTGGCCCATGTTCCAGAAMTGGCGCGAAGAATCCAGCAGCGCCTTGGACGGGATGCAGCCCACGCGCAGGCAGGTACCACCCAGGGCCGGCTTGCCGTCCTTGCCCAGGGCCGCGTCGATGCAGGCGGTCTTCAGGCCCAGCTGCGCGGCGCGGATGGCGGCGTGATAGCCGGCCGGACCGGCACCGATGACGACGACGTCGAATTGTTCAGCCATTGAAATAGTCCTTGTTGCATTCCCGAGCTTCGCTTGAAGCCGGTGGCGAGCAGGCGCCGGGGAGAGAGCAGGGCAGTGCGGTGC
>NZ_JBFULO010000489.1:0-2630 GCF_054049855.1 Stenotrophomonas sp. P5_B8
GCCTACAACTTTCAGACGCACGCGTTTCTGGACGGCGAGTACGCCTATGCGGGCGGCGACAACCCGCTGCTCAACCGCTTCCATACCTACGACCGCGATCTCGGCCGGTTCATTGACCGTTTCATGGCAAGCCGCCTGCATGAGAACACGCTGCTGGTGTTCACCGCCGACCACTCCACCTTCCCCGGACCCAACGCGGTCCGGGCAGATGACCGCGTCCACGGGTACTTCGTCGATACCATCCCGTTGCTGATGTACTGGAAAGGTGCCGAGCACCGGATGATCGACGTGGCCGGCAAGAATTCGCTGGACCTGGCGCCATCGCTGATCAGCCTGCTCGGGGTGAAGAAGGCCCACAACCTGTTTCTCGGCTGCACATTTTTCGAAAAGTGCGCAGTGGACAAGGTCTCCAACCTCGGCGCYGAATACATCCTGACCGATGGCGACGGCTCCTATTCGGAGTACTACGTCCCGCCGTCGCAGAAGACCTACTACGAAGAGAGCAAGCGAGTCATCGAACGCTACAAGTCGATGGATATGGTCATCGACGCCGACTGAGTTGCCGACATCGCCCGATTCGGCCGGCTTCCGCTGGATACGACGGATGCCAGGGATCTGAAGCAGTGAGGCACCCCTTTCAGCCCATCTGCTTCAAAAGCGACACCCGATTTTGGTACAATTTCCGGTTCGACCAGCAGCTGCCAGAAAGCGGAGCTCCGACCCATGCGCCCGCTTCACGATAGCCCCCTCGCACCCGATCCGGACACCAAGCGGAAGCGCTCGGTCGCTTTTCTGCTGGTTATCGGTGCCGGCTATCTGGGGCTGTTGGTGTATCTGGACCACGGCACCGGGATCCTGTCGAGGCTGGCGGACCTGTCGGGCCCTCTTGCCGTATGCGCGGTACTGGTCCTGCTCAGCTTCGCGATTCGCTACCAGCGCTGGCATACCGCGCTGTCCGCCCAAGGACATCGCGCGTTTCCGTGGTGGGCGGGCCTACGCGCGTACCTGGCCGGCTTCGCCTTTACCGCATCCCCTGGCAAGGCCGGGGAGCTGCTGCGGATCCGCTATTTCGGGATGTTCCAGGTGCCGCCCAGGACGGTGCTGGGCACCTTCATCTACGAGCGTGGGCTCGATCTGCTGGTCATAGTCTTCCTTGGACTCGGCGCGGCCACGCTGATCCCGGCTTTTGGCCTGCTGGTCGGCGTCGTGCTGGGATTCCTTCTGGCGCTGTGCCTGGCCGTCGCCTGGCCGTGGCTGCAGGCCACCCTGGACAGCGTCGCCGCCCGACTGCCGGGCAAACGGGTTCGTCAGCTCGCCAACTTCCTGCTCAGTGGCGCCAGGGATGCCGGACCGCTGCTGCACCTGCGCACCCTCGGCCCAGGAATCGCCCTGGGTGCGCTCGCCTGGTCCCTCACCGCAGCCGCATTCGCCTACCTGTGCCACGCGATGGGCATCCCCCTGGCCTGGCAGCATGCGCTGGGCATCTATCCGGTCGCGATGCTGGCAGGTGCGGTATCGTTCGTGCCGGGCGGCGTGGGCACCACCGAAGCGGCCATCGTGGTGATGTTGGGCGCATTGGGAACCTCGCTCGATGTCGCACTGGCCGCTGCCGTCGGTATCCGCCTGGTCAGCCTCTGGATGGCCGTCGCAGTGGGGATGCTGGCCATGCTCAGCCTCGAACTGCCGTCCAGCCGCCACGGGATGCGCTGAGTGGACCACCGCACTGCAAGCTTGATTTCCTTGGACGAGAACACTGCTTTTTCCATGCACAACGTGCCCACAACCGCCGGAGTCCTGAATCTTGGCCATTGAACATCGTGCCCTCTGCGTGGACCTGGACGGCACGCTGCTGCGCAGCGACATCCTCTATGAATCGCTCCTCGCCCYGCTCGCCCGCAACCCGCTGTATCTGTTCCTGATCCCGTTCTGGCTACTCGGCGGCAAGGCGGCGGTCAAGCGCCAGCTGGCATCCCGCGTGCAGCTGCCTGCCGAGACCCTGCCCTACGACGAGCGCGTGCTGGAGATTCTGCGGACCACTACGCAGCGACCGCGCGTGCTGTGCACCGCGTCGGACCAGATGCTGGTGCAGCCGATCGCCGACCATCTGGGCCTGTTCGAAGAGGTGATGGCCAGCGATGGCCACACCAACCTGTCCGGCCACAACAAGGGCAAGGCGCTGGCCGAGCGCTTCGGCGAACGCGGCTTCGACTACATGGGCAATGGCCGGGTCGACCTGCAGGTCTGGGCGCACGCCGGCGGCGCCATCGTGGTCAACAACGGTGAGGGCCTGGCCCGCGAGGCGGCCAAGCGCACCGAGGTGCTGGCGCACCTGCCCGCGCAGAATGGGGGCCTGCTGACCTGGATCAAGGCGCTGCGCATCTATCAGTGGTTGAAGAACCTGCTGGTGCTGGTGCCGCTGCTGACCGCGCACCGCTTCCTCGACCCCACAGCACTGGTGGATGCCGGCACGGCGTTCCTGGCCTTTGGTCTGTGCGCCTCGGGCGTGTATCTGCTCAACGACCTGCTCGACCTCACCCCCGACCGGATGCACCCGCGCAAGCGCAAACGTCCGTTCGCGGCCGGTACGCTGCCGCTGCTGCACGGTCTGCTGGTCGCGCCGCTGTTGACCC
>NZ_JBFULO010000490.1:0-2608 GCF_054049855.1 Stenotrophomonas sp. P5_B8
CCCGGCACCGGCCGCCGCACCGGCCGCACGGCCGGCGTTGACCCCGGCGCAGCAGGCACAGGTGCACAAGCAGGACGCCGAGTTGAGTGCCGCCGCGCTGCAGGTGGCACAGCTGGTGGACGCCAACCGCGCCGCCGAGGCCTGGAAGGGCGCCTCGGCGATCGCGAAGAAATCGGTCACCGAACAGGCCTTCGTCGGCCAGCTCACGTCCGATCGCAAGCGCCTGGGGGCATTGGCTTCGCGTGGTCAGCCGGTGGTGACCCGGGTCAAGTACGCGCCGGGCGCGACGGTGCCCGAAGGGCTCTACATCAACGTCAGTTTCCCCACGCGGTTTGCCAACAGCGCCCAGCCGGTGCGCGAACTGGTCTCCTTCCGGCTCGACGAAGATCGGGTCTGGCGCCTGGCCGGTTACAGCGTGCGTGCCGCCACTCCCTGAGGAATGCCCATGAGTATCGAGATCCAGATGTTGGCGTGGTCGATGGTGCTGGGCCTGGTGCACCTGTTTGCCGCGTCCACCGCCGTCACTCACGAGCGCGGCCTGAAGTGGAACGCCTCGCCGCGCGATGCGCAGGGTCCGCCGGTGCGGCCGCTGACCGGGCGCCTGCAGCGCGCCCAGTCCAACTTCATGGAGACCTTTCCGTTCTTCGCTGCTGCCGTACTGGCGGTGGTGCTGACCCAGCGCCAGGACAGCACCACCGCCCTGGCGGTGCAGCTGTATTTCTGGGCGCGGGTGGTCTACCTGCCGCTGTATGCCGCCGGGGTGCCGTACGTGCGCAGCCTGGTGTGGGTGGTCTCGCTKATCGGCATCATCAAGCTGATCTTCGCCCTGCTGTAGAACACGGGTGAATCCCGGCCGACCCCGCTGATCCAGATCAAGGCGGGGGTTGGGCCAACGGCGGTAAGCTGGCACCGACACGCAACCGCAGGATGGAACATGTCGGACGCAAGCCCGCAGCAGCAGTGCGCACCGGAACAGCCGGTGGATGTGGTGGTGGTCGGAGCGGGACCGGCCGGGTTGTGCTTCGCACGCTCGCTCGCCGACAGCGGCCTGCGCGTCAGCCTGGTCGAACAACAGCCGCGCGCTGCACTGGCGCAGCCGGCGTTCGACGGCCGCGAGATTGCCTTGACCCACGCCTCGCGGCAGATCCTGGAAACGCTGGGCATCTGGGCGCGGCTGGACCCGGCCGAGATCTCCTCCCTGCGGGATGCCAAGGTCCTGGACGGCGGCTCGCCGTTCGCGCTGACCTTTGCCAACACCCAGCGCACCGATGGCGACCTGGGCTGGCTGGTGCCCAACCATCTGATCCGCCGCGCCGCCTGGGACAGCGTGCAGGGCCAGCGCGGCCTGCAACTGCTGGATGAAACGCGGGTGGTCGGGGTGGTCGCCGGGCCGCGCCACAGCGTGGTGACCCTGGCCGATGGGCGCCGCCTGGTCGCACGCCTGGTGGTCGCCGCCGACAGCCGCTTTTCCAGCACCCGGCGCATGCTCGGGATAGGCGCGCGCATGCGCGACTTCGGCAAGTCGATGCTGGTCTGCCGGATGCAGATCGAGGTGCCGCACCGGCACACCGCCTGGGAGTGGTTCGGCTATGGGCGCACGATGGCGCTGCTGCCGCTCAACGGCGACCAGGCCTCGGCGGTGATCACCCTGCCACCGCGCCAGATCGAGGCATTGCTGGCGCAGGACGAAGACCGCTTCGGGCGCAGCATCAGCACCTTCTTCGAACACCGGCTGGGCGCGATGCAGCCGACCGCGCGGCCACAGGCCTATCCGTTGGTGGGGGTGTATGCCAACGCATTCGTCGGCGATCRCTGTGCCTTGATCGGCGACGCCGCCGTGGGCATGCATCCGGTCACCGCCCACGGGTTCAACCTGGGATTGCTCAGCCAGCATCGGCTGGCCGCGATCCTGACCCGGGCAGCGGTGCGGGGTACCGACATTGCCGCCCCGGGTGGGCTGTCCGCCTACGAGCGCGGCCACCGGCTGGCGTCACGCCCGTTGTATGAGGCCACCAACGCCATCGCCGCGCTGTATACCGACGACCGCCTGCCGGCCCGGGTGCTGCGCCGGGCCGGGTTGCGCCTGGCGCAGGGGGTGACGCCGTTCCGCCGGTTGATCGCCGCGCACCTGACCCAGCGCTGAGACGTCACCACCAGCGGTCATGACCGACCGATCAGGGCGCGTCGGAATCGGCGATGACGTGGATGACGGTGTCGCCGAACTGGACCATCTGGCCCGCGCGGATCTTGCACGCCTTGCGCAGTTCCACTTCACCATCGACCAGGACGTGGCCGTCGCCGATCACGGTCTTGGCTTCGCCCCCGCTGGTGACCAGGTCGGCCAGCTTGAGCAGCTGCTTCAGCTCGACGTAGTCGCGGTCCAGTTCAAATTCGAGGGTCTGCATGGAACGGGTATCCTGGGAAGGGGCGCGGACGTGGGGCCGGGCCGGAAGAGGGCGCGTATTGTGCGCCAGCACGCTGCAGAAGGGGATGCATGCGGAAATCTGTACGCGTTGTTCAGGAACAATGCGGTATCATCGCCCCCTGAGCGAGTGAATTCTCCTCCGACCGAGCAGCGCTAGGGCACGCGATAAGAAAGGGCGCCCAA
>NZ_JBFULO010000491.1:0-2605 GCF_054049855.1 Stenotrophomonas sp. P5_B8
CCGCCAGCCAGATCCGGCACAGCGTCAAGCCTTCCGGCCGCCGCACCGAGCGGGCATAATCCGCGCCAGAATCCCGGCGGCTCAGCCAGCAGACCAGGGGAGGGGATGGACGGCCGTCCCCCGCATCGCCCTGCAACCAGCCTGCAACATCCACGCAATAACGTGCCGCATCGCTGCGTAAAACAGCGGTGTTCATCCGCGTGCGCCGCACGCCACCCGTTCAGCACTCCCCGAGACCCTGCATGCCTGCCTACCGCAACACCCCCGTGTCGATGCCGTCCCGTTCCGCCGTCGCACTGCCGCGCCGCCACGCCCTGGCGCTGGCCTGCGCCACCGCCTCGCTGTTCGGCCTGGCCGGCACCGCACTGGCCCAGGACGCTACGCCGACCTCGCTGGACGCCATCACCGTCAATGCCGACCACCGCGAGCGCAACCTCCAGGAAGTGCCGGTCTCGGTCGGCGTGGTCCAGGGCGAGAAGATCCGCGACTACACCGCCGGCGGCGATGACACCCTGCTGGCACTGTCGGGCAAGGTGCCCAGCTTCTACGCCGAGACCACCACCGGGCGCATCTTCCCGCGCTTCTACATCCGTGGCCTGGGCAACATCGACTTCTACCTGGGTGCCTCGCAGCCGGTCTCGATCATCCAGGACGACGTGGTGCTCGAGCACGTGGTGCTGAAGTCCAACCCGGTCTACGACGTGGACCAGATCGAAGTGCTGCGCGGTCCGCAGGGCACCCTGTTCGGCCGCAACACCACCGCCGGCATCGTCAAGTTCGACACCATCAAGCCGAGCCAGGACGCCAGCGGCCGCGTGCAGGCCAGCTATGGCAGTTACGGTAGCGTGGCCATCGACGGCGGCGTGGGCGGTGCGATCAATGACATCGCCTCGTTCCGCGTGTCGGCGCTGTACCAGCACCGCGATGACTACGTGGACAACACCTACACCGGCCCCAGCGCCGATGGCACGGTGTCGCCGAAGAACAACGCCATGGGCGGCTTCGACGACCGCAACGTGCGCGCACAGCTGCTGCTGCAGCCGAGCGAGAACTTCTCGCTGCTGGCCTCGGCCCATGCGCGTGACTACGACGGCACCTCGACCCTGTTCCTGCGGGGTGCGGTCACCAAGGGCTCCAACAAGACCGACGTGGCGCGCGATCGCGTGGCCTACGACGAAGCCGACAACAACCCGCAGTCCTACAAGACCTACGGCGGCTCGGTGAAGGCAGTCTACGATTTCGGCAATGTCTCGCTGACCTCGATCACCGCCTACGAAACCACCTCCGGCTACAGCCGCGGTGATACCGATGGCGGCGCGGCGGCCAACTTCCCGGTCAATGGCGTGGCCAACGGCTACGGCCAGTCGATGGGCCAGATCCGCGACCTGGACCAGTGGACCCAGGAAATCCGCCTGGCCAATGGCGATGACAACCGCCTGAAGTGGCAGGTCGGCGCGTTCTACTTCGATGGCCGCGACACCACCGATTTCTACCAGCGCGCCTGGTTCCTGCAGGGCAACGCGCGCAACCCGAACAACTGGGTGCGCCTGCGCAACGTCAACACCTCCTGGGCTGGCTTCGGCCAGGTCAGCTATGACGTCACCGACAAGTTCACCCTGACCGCCGGCCTGCGCCAGACCCGCGATGAGAAGCACACCCGTCTGCTCAAGACCGCCGACACCGCCGCCGGCGTGGTGACCTACAAGGGTCGCACCGACGTGGAAATGGCCGACACCACCCCGAGCTGGGACGTGAGCGCGATGTACGCGTTCAACCCGCAGTTCAGCGTGTATGCGCGCGTGGCCCGTGGCTTCCGTGGCCCCACCATCCAGGGCCGTTCGGCCGTATTCAACGCCGACTTCACCACCGCCGATTCGGAAACCATCCTGTCCTGGGAAGCGGGCATCAAGAGCAGCCTGTGGGACAACCGCCTGCGCGTGAATGCCGCTGCGTTCACCTACGTGGTCAACGATATCCAGCTCAACGGCAACGACTCGGACGGCAACGGCGTGCTGTTCAACGCCGACAAGGCCAAGGCCTACGGCCTGGAAGCGGACATGGAGCTGCGCCCGGTTCCGAACCTGAGCCTGAGCGCCGGTGTCAGCCTGCTGCACAGCGAAATCCAGGACGACCGCGTCTATGCCCAGGTCTGCGCGCTGAACGGCGCGGTGGTGTGCACGGTGAACGACCCGACCATCAAGGTTGGTGCCAACACCTTCGCCCAGATCAACGGCAACCCGCTGCCGAATGCGCCGAAGTACAACATCAACCTCGCCGCGCGCTACGACGTGCCGGTCAACGACAGCGATGTGTTCTTCGTCTCCACCGACTGGAACAAGCAGGGCTACACCAGCTTCGTGCTGTACGACTCGGCCGAGTTCAACTCCAAGGGCAGCTTCGAAGGCGGCCTGAAGCTGGGTTACTCCGKCAACTACGGTGCGTGGGAAGTGGCGCTGTTCGCGCGCAACAYCACCAACGAGAAGAACCTCAAGGGTGTGATCGAAAACTACATGGCCGCGGTGTACAACGAACCGCGCACCGTGGGTGTTTCGCTCAACATGAACTGGTAAGTGGCGAGGGCATCGGCACCGCGCAAGCGTGGTGC
>NZ_JBFULO010000492.1:0-2599 GCF_054049855.1 Stenotrophomonas sp. P5_B8
GGTGCTCTCGCGCAACCGCCTCAAGACCCTGCGCGCGCGCCTGCACGATGAAGAGCTGGACCGCGCCGTGTCCACGCTGGATATCGCCACCGCCCGCCTGCAGTCAGCGGTGATGCGTACCCGCATGCAGCCGGTCGGCAAGGTGTTCTCGCGCTTCCCCAAGGTTGCCCGTGACGTGGCCCGCAACCTGAAGAAGGAAGTGGAACTGGAGCTGGTCGGCGCGGAAACCGAACTGGACCGCAACCTGGTCGAGGCGTTGGCCGATCCGCTGGTGCATCTGGTGCGCAACGCGATCGACCACGGCATCGAAACCCCGGACCTGCGCGAAGCCCAAGGCAAGCCGCGCAACGGCCACGTGCGCCTGTCGGCGCAGCAGGAAGGCGACTACGTCAGCATCGAGGTGCAGGATGACGGCGCCGGCATCGATCCGGAACGGCTGCGCCAGAAGGCCCGCGAAAAGGGCCTGATCGATCCCGAAGCCGCCGCCCGCCTGAGCAGCGAGGAATGCCTGCACCTGGTGTTCCTGCCCGGCTTCTCGACCAAGCAGGAAGTGACCGACATTTCCGGCCGCGGCGTCGGCATGGACGTGGTGCAGTCGCGCATCCGCGAACTCAGCGGGCAGATCCAGATCCAGTCCGAACTGGGCCGCGGCAGCCGCTTCATGATCCGCGTCCCGCTCACCCTGGCGATCCTGCCGACCCTGCTGGTGCAGGCCGGCGAAGACGTCTACGCCCTGCCGCTGGCGCGCGTGATGGAGGTGCTGCACGCCCCCAACACCTCGCTGGGCTGGTTCGACGGCCGCGCCGTGCTGGACCGCAAGTCGCACACCCTGCCGCTGGTGGACCTGCGCCATTGGCTGGCGGTGGAACCGGCGGCCTCGCCGCTGCTCACCATCGTGGTGCTGCAGGCCGGCGAAGCCCGCTTCGGGCTGGTGGTGGACCAGGTCCGTGGCCGCGAGGAAGTGGTGATCAAGCCATTGCCCAAGGCACTGCGCGGGCTGCGCGGCTATGCCGGCGCGACCCTGATCGGCGACGGACGGATGTCGTTGATCCTGGACGTGGACGGGTTGCGCACCCAGCACGATTGACCGCCTGACCCCTATAAAAGTGTGACCGCTGCAACACCTGCCGCCGTCGGTGTCTCAAGTCCCATTCACACAAGCCGATAACGGACCCATGGACAGACTCAGCCTCATTGGACTTTTCCTCGCCCTGGCCTCACTGGTCGGCGGCAGCATCCTCAAAGGGGCTGGCCTGGCGTCGCTGTGGTCGCCGGCGGCCTTTGTGATCGTGATTGTCGGCACCATCGCCTCGATCCTGCTGCACACCTCCCCGGCGGTGTTCAAGCACGCCTTCAAGATCGTGCGCTGGGTGATCCTGCCGCCCAGCAGCGACCGCCACGACCTGATCAAGCAGATCGTCGAGTGGAGCAATATCGCCCGCCGCCAGGGCCTGCTGGGCCTGGAAGCGCAGGTCGACGCGCAGAGCGACCCGTTCCTGCGCAAGGGCCTGCAGCTGCTGGTGGACGGCGTGGAGCCGGAAACCATCCGCCACATGATGGAAATCGAGCTGAGCAGCCAGGAACACCAGGACCTGGCTGCCTCCAAGGTGTTCGAGGGCATGGGCATCTACGCCCCTACCCTGGGCATCATCGGCGCGGTGCTGGGCCTGATCGCGGTGATGAAGAACCTCGCCGACCCAAGCAAGCTCGGCCACGGCATCGCCGCGGCATTCACCGCCACCATCTACGGCATCGCCTCGGCCAACCTGCTGTTCCTGCCGGTGTCGGCCAAGCTCAAGAGCGTGATCCACCACAACAGCCGCGACCGCGAAATGATCATCGAAGGGCTGATCTCCATCGCCCAGGGCGAGAACCCGCGCAACATCGAAACCAACCTGTCCGGATTCCTGCACTGACATGGCCCGTCGCAAGCACCACGAAGAGCATGCCAACCATGAGGCCTGGGCGATTCCCTATGCCGACCTCATGACGCTGCTGCTGGCCTTTTTCGTGGTGATGTACGCCATCTCCTCGCTCAACGAAGGTAAGTACCGGGTCATGGCCGACGCGCTGACCACCGCCTTCGGCGGCGCGCCACGCACCATCAACCCGGTGCAGGTGGGCAACCAGCAGGTGCAGGGCGGCGGCTGGGACAGCCCGTCGGTGATCAAGGCCGGCAACCGCGTCGGCCCGTCCGCACCGGCCCCGTCCAACGACCCCACGCTGCTGCCGGCGATGGCCTCGCAGATGCGCATGCCGGTATCGGTGCGCAACCAGGAACAGCTGCAGCGCGCCGAGCGCCAGCTCAACACCATCGCCGACAAACTCACCGCCACGCTGGCCCCGCTGATCGATCGCGGCATGATCACCGTGCGCCGCACCGAGCTGTGGATCGAGGTGGAGATCAACAGCGACATCCTGTTCCCCACCGGCTCGGCCACGCTGGACGTGCATGCGCGCGACACGCTGTCCACGCTGGCCCAGGTGCTGCGCGATGCGCCCAATGGCGTGCGCGTGGAAGGCCACACCGACAACGTCCCGATCGCCACCTCGCTGTTCCCCTCCAACTGGGAACTGTCGGCCGGGCGCGCGGCCAGCG
>NZ_JBFULO010000493.1:0-2586 GCF_054049855.1 Stenotrophomonas sp. P5_B8
CGGTTGGGGGACCGGCGCCGTCGATCGATGGCAGGCGCGTAGCGGGATGCCGCCGTTTAAAACCGATGCACACCGATGCCCAGCAGCACCAGCAGGGTGCCGAGGGCTGCCAGCGTGCGCGGTCGCAGCCAGCGGCGTGCGTGTTGCTGTACCCGATTGGGGCTGGCAGGGGCGATCAGCCCGGTCGGGAAGTGCCATCCGCGCATCTGCGCATCACAGGCATCCACGCAGGCACCGCAGGCGATGCAATCGGGGTGCGGCCCGCTACGGATATCCAGCGCCATCGGGCAGACCGCCACGCAGGCCTTGCAGTCCACGCAATCGCCCAGACGGTCGTCGGGAAAGTGCGGCATCGGCCCAGCCAACGCCGGATGCGCGGCACGGAAGGCGTAGTCGCTGGCACTGACCGGATCGAGCAGGCCGCGCCCGCGCTGCATCACCGCGCCCTGTCCGGGCGCACGCGGGCCACGCGGTTCGCCACGGCGTGCGTCGTAGTGCACCTGGGGCGTATCGGTATCGCACAGGCTCGGGCAGAGCCGCGCGTAGGGGCACAGGTCGATGCAGACCTGCTCGCGCAGGAAGCCGGCATTGCCCCACGTGGCCAGCGCATAGAACACCACCCAGAACGTCTCCCAGCCACTCCAGTCCGGTGGCCACAGGCCCGCGACCAGGTCACGGATCGGACTGAACAAGCCCACGAAGGTCACCCCGGTCCACAGCGCCAGCAGGGCCCAGGCCAGGTGCTTCACCACGCGCGCCAGCGCTGGCTGGCGCAGGCGCCGGGCGCTGCTGCGTTCGATCCAGCCGAACATGCCGCTCCACAGCGTCTGCGGGCAGCCGTAGCCGCACCAGACCCGCCCGGCCACGTTGGTCAGCAGCACCAGGCCGACGGCGAGTACCGCCAGCAATCCGAGCAGTACGCCCAGGTCCTGTGGCCACAGGGTCAGCCCGAACAGATCGAAGCGGCGGTTCGGCAGGTCGAACAACAGCGCCTGGCGGCCCTCCCAGCGCAGCCACGGCAGCAGATAGAAGCCGGCCAGCAGCGTGGACGAGAGCAGCGCGCGCCAGCGCAGCGCGGCGCGCGGACGCGGCAGGGGCGCTGCAGGCGGCGGGACCAGATGCAGGTGGAGGCGTGCGGGCATGGTCAACCCAACGGCACGTCGTCGTCGTCGCGGCGCAGCGGCCGCAACAGGTACCAGGTGACGCTGCTGGCCGCAGCGGTCACCGCCCAGAACATGAAAAAGCCGAGCGTATAGCCGAGCTCGCGGCTGATCGCGTGCTGCGGAAAGCTGATGTCGCGCAACCGCAGCGGATCGACGAAGGCGAAGAACACCATGCTGGCCAGGMCGGCGGCGACGAAACTGGGCCACAGGATGGCGCCCCAGTGCTGGATGAGCAGCCGGCGCCGGCTGGCCTCGGGCGGGTCGTGCAGGTCGGTCATTGCAGCCACGGTCAGGAGGGAGGGGCAGGGCGCGGCTATACTCCCGGCGGTCGTGGACCGGGCGCGCGCAGCCTGTCTGGACTCACAGACTAGGGCGCGCGATCGGCGCCGACATTGATTCTGATCAAAGCCGCTGCGCTGCCCCTGCGCGCATGCTGGCCACCATCGGCCGTAGAGGAACGCCATGCCGGATCCATCCCCCTTCCCGATGCCCGCGCCCTCGCTGGCGTTGTGCAGCGAAGACCAGGTCACCCGGCTGGTCCACGATTTCTATGCGCGCGTGCGCGACGAGCCGCGTCTGGCCCCGGTGTTCACCGCGCGCGTGGACGACTGGGACGCGCACCTGGCGCACCTGGTCGATTTCTGGTCGGCGATGCTGCGCGGCACCCGCCGTTTCAGCGGCGCGCCGATGCCCAAGCACATGGCCATGGACGAACTGGACCGCGATCTGTTCGACCGGTGGCTGGCGCTGTTCCGGCAGACCACCGCCGAATGTGGCAATGCGCCGATGCAGCGCCTGGCCGACGATGTCGCTGCGCGCATCGCCGATACCTTCTGGCGCCGGTTCCAGATGTTGCGTTGGCCGCAGTTGCCGGTGGTCGGGGCGTCGCGGCTGGATTGATCTGGCGCAATGCGCGCGTCCGGCTGCGCGCGCAAGCTGTCAGGCATGGACACGATCTCGCCTGCCGCCGCCGGGCTTGCCTGGCACTTCGACCCGGAACTGCTGCGTCGCCACGACCGGCCCGGCCCGCGCTACACCTCCTATCCGACCGCGCCGCATTTCCACGATGGCTTCGGCGAGCACCAGCTGCGCGCGGCGATCAGCGCCAGCAACGCCTGCGCCCGTCCGTTGTCCTTGTACGTGCACGTGCCGTACTGCAGCAGCCCGTGCTTCTACTGCGGCTGCAACCGGGTGATTACCCGCGACCACGGMAAGGGCGTGGCCTACGTGGCGCGCGTACTGAGCGAGGCGGACCAGATCGCACCGTTGTTCGATGTCTCGCGCGAGGTGATCCAGCTGCACCTTGGCGGTGGCACGCCGAACTTCCTCGCTGCCGCGCAGCTGCGCGAACTGGTCGACGGGCTGCGCCAGCGCTTTCGTTTCAGCAGCGCGGCCAGCCGCGATTTCTCGATCGAACTGGACC
>NZ_JBFULO010000494.1:0-2581 GCF_054049855.1 Stenotrophomonas sp. P5_B8
GGCCCAGACCACAGGCTCCGGCGCAAGCGCAGAACAAATTATGCTAAAGGCCTCAAGTGCCAATGCAATTAAGAGAAAAAATAGATGGAACAACCAATACTCTTTAAGCCCGGAGCGCCCCGAGAACTTCGCGTAATACTCAAACGGACGCAACATTGGGGAAATGATACTTTTGATCAACTACTCTAATCCTCATGGGTATATTCGACTTCTAAGACGCCATATGACACGCCCTGTCGTAGTCTTGGATGCATCGGGCGCATCGTCCATACAACAAGTTGCAAAGTCGATGCACCCTCTCGCGTAACAACACCAACTGATCAGCGCCAGGGCATTGCAACCAAGCATGCCAATCTTCTCGCTCCAGCCAACATGCTTGGCGGATCTCTCACAACTCCGTGCAGAGGAACCTGCTCCCGCGCCAGCAGCCTATCGCCGCTCTTCCTCTCTTCCTTGTCCGAATTGCGGACTGCCTTGACGCTAATTGGCCGCGTTCATCCCGCCGCTACCCCCAAATCGAACGGATCAAACCGGATCACGTCCTCGCCCAGCCACTCATTGATCGCGGTCATGCGCGTCTGCAGCGGGGCCAGCTCCATGGCCGCCCACACCGTCGCCGCGTCGCGGATAGAGCCAAAACCACCGCTGTTTTGCGGCACGATGCCCAGCAGTTGCGGCGGCACGCGCAGTGCCGCGAGCATGTCGTCGCGGGTAATGCTCTTGATGCCGGCGAATTCGTCCCTCGCGGCAACCTCGCTGACCGGGATCAGCTGCAGGCCATCCTTCTTCCCGTTCGGCGAATGCACGAACAGGTTGCGGAAGTTGCCGGGGCCGCGTGACTGGCGCAGTGCTTCGCGCAGATTCTGCACGTCCCCGTCCTCGGCCTGCGGATCGGTCAGGTAAAGGATGAACCCGGCGTGTGAGCCGTTGTTGTAATACTTGCGCCGGAACAGCGTGGCCGATTCGTTGAGCAACGCCGACTRTACCGCCGACATCCATTCCGGCAACCCGTAGATCTCCTGGTCAGGGTCAGCCTCGCGCAGCTGGAACACCTCGCCGTGGGTGAACTCGTGCTCGATGCCGCCAACACGGACCTGAAAGAACTCCACGGCCTCGACGCCACGGCGCATGTATTGAGCCAGCGGTACCGCCAAGGCGTGCGCGGCCCCGGACACTGCGCGCCGCCGCTCGACGTAGGCCATGCCGAAGGTGGTGTAGTCCATGGCCAGCTGCGCGAACGCTTCCCGACTGAGCAGCTTGTGGGGCCGGTAGGTTCGGACCAACATGTTGCGCTTGAACGTCAGACCGCTCTGCAGGTAGGGGTTGGCACGGGTGGTGCGGGACAAGCCGTGCAGGTCGACTGGCGGCTCGTAGTAGCGCCCGCTCTGCCAGCATTCCAGATAGTCGAGGATGCCCCGCGATTCCAGTACGGGCGTGGCGTCACCGAAGGTAAACGCCTCGATATTGGCCGGCGCTCGGCGCGCTTGAGGTCTTCCTTACCGCCGCAGCTGTCGTGCAGCTGGCTGAGCTTCTGCTGATCCTGCTGGGCCCCGCCGCCGGCGGCGCCCTGCTGCACCACCTCTGGATAACCCGGCCGGCGCGTCAGCGTCACAGCGGCCTGGCCGTTGGCCAGATCCCGCAACGGCTGCGCAGGCGCTCGCGAATGGCTGTGCGCCGGGGAGCGGCCCATGCTTGAACTGATGCTGCGCGACATGCGCCGACGTTGCCCGGATTGTGAGTCGACTGGATGCCTCGACTTCACCGACGTTCCACCATGCGTTCGCACCTACGTGAAGGATGACGCCGAGTACAACGACCACTTTGGCGCCAGCCGCGACTACGAGTGCAGGAACTGCGGTGCAGCCTTCACCCTGACCGATTGGGAGGAAGCCCGTGGCTGACCTTGATACCGCCCGCCGCTTCCTCGCGGGCGAATACGATTCCGCAGGATTGCCACACGTCGCTGCGTCGATCCTGGCCGGCGTCAGCCCGCTCGGCAAGGGTGTCTACATCGCGGCCATCGCCGCTGCACTCGCGGCCGACTGCCCTGCTTGTGCACATCCAAAGGAGGCCGCCCATGACTGAGCGCCCGATGATCGCAGTCTGGTTCTCCTGCGGCGCAGCGAGCGCCGTGGCGGCCAGGCTGAGGGAGGCAGCATGACACAGCAGCAGCAGACAGCACCTCGGGCGCTACCCCCGTGTCCGGCGGGGCATGCGGCGCGTTACATCTTGGACGGGCGGCGTTTGGAGGCGAGAGGTGGCCACTTCATCGAATGCCGATGCAGCAAGACGCTGAAATGCGCGACCTTCGATCTGGCGTGGGCACATTGGCACAAGATGCATGGCCTGCAGCCCAGGTTCGATGCATTGCCCGTCGTCGGCAGCAACGTGGTGCAGCTGGGCTTGCGTCTTGCCGGCGGTGACGCATGAGGCCGCACGGCTTCGGCACGTTCTGGCTGCTGTACGGACAGTTCGGCGCCACCATGACCCTCGAACAGCTGCGGGCGACCTACTTCCCGATGGCCAAACCCAAGACCATGGCCAACAAGCACACCGCCGGCCTGCTGCCGCCGCGCACTGG
>NZ_JBFULO010000495.1:0-2576 GCF_054049855.1 Stenotrophomonas sp. P5_B8
CTTCTGGATCGCCCACGATGCGGTCCGCGGCGAAACCGACCCCGCACGCAAATTGCAGCGCATCAAGATGCTCTACATCGACAAGGGCACGCCCGGCCTGCATGCGTTGATGGAGGCACGCGGCTACACCGGCGAGCAGTACGTGGCGGCAATCGATGCCTGGCCGCGTTACTGGGCCTCGGTGCGCCCCCTGACCGGCCGTGCATTGGCCGCAACCGCCGCCCTCGACGCTGACCTGGCCCAGCTCAAACGCCTGTATCCGGCCCTGCGCCCGGCCAGCATCACCTACGCGATCGGCGTGCTGCGCACCGGCGGAACCACCCTGGACGACAAGGTGCTGATCGGTGCCGAACTCGCCCTGGGCGACGCCAGTGTCGACGTATCCGAGCTTCCCGAACCCCTGCAGACCCGTCTGCGCACGTTCTATGCCTCGCAGCCGTTCCACAACAACGGCCAGAACAACATCCACGAGTACATCCACACCCAGCAGGTCGAGGCCGGCGATACCCTGGCCCAATACGCGCTGCGCGAAGGCGTGGCGGAGCGGGTGGCCGAGCTTGTCACCGGGAAGAAGCCCGACCTTCCGCTGTACGTGTACGGCCCGGCCCATGAGGCGCGGCTCAAGCAGCAGTTCCTGGCCGACCGACATGGCAATGACTACCGCGACTGGCTGTACAACAGCAGCAGCAACCGCTTCGGGGTCAGCGACCTGGGGTATTACGTCGGTTACCGCATCGCCAGCGCGTATTACGYGGCACAGCCAGACAAGGCCAACGCGATCGCCACGCTGTTGGAGCTGCGGTATGACGATGTGGCGGCGGTGGATGCGCTGATCGAGCGGTCGGGATATTTCCGTTGATTGATGGAAATCAGCGATCCGCCATGACGGGGCGGCAGCAATCGTTCGGCCTCACTCGCAGGCCGAGGCGGCCGCCTCCAACAGCGGCCCCAYGGCAAGCGCCGGCGCCGGGCGATCGGCCGGAAACGCGGCCGCGATGGCCTTGGCTGCGCGGTCAGCGTGCGGCTGGATGTACCACGACGCATCGCTGGACAACGCTTTTCCACGCACTTCCCGTTCGAACCGGTACTGGCCCCAGTAGATGGCCAACGGCTCTTCAAGTGCGTTCAACGGATTGGGCAGCGCCAGGGCACCCGGGCACCGCCGCGCGAACGCCGCAGCCAACGCCTCTCGATTGGCTGCGGGCAGTCCCGCCGACAGGAAATGCGCGTACTCGTGCAGCACGATCGGTGCCCAGTCCTCCTCCACGCCCAGTTCGGAGAACAGCACGATGGAGCCACCGCGAAGCTTGGCCTGGGTGCGGTCCGCGTATGGCCACCATACGAAGCGCACGTGGAAGAGGGGCGCCGCCTCGGCGCCGTAGAAGGTGCGCATGCGCGACGCAAACGCGGCGGCTTCCGGCGCCGCCATTTCCCTGGTCAACGCCTCCTGTTGTCGACTGAAGCGCGCCGTCCCGGCCAGCAGCGCACGCGCACGGGGCGCAAAGCGCGCGTAGTAGCGCCGCAACCGCTCGCGGTCGCCAGGTGCCTGCGCGGCGATCGCGGCCTCGGTGGCAGCGGTGAAGGACGCCGCGTTCTGGAAGTAGCCGGTGTATGGGTCGCCAATGCGTGTATCGCTGCCGGCGAACAGGCTATCCGCGAGGGGCCGCTTGCCCCCGTCATCACGGGCCATGGGAGACGTACGCTGACGAAACCGCGCGTATGCCTCGAGCGCGGCCCGATCCTTCGCATCCAGGCCGAACCTGCGCTCCCAGTCCTGCTGGTAGATCGCGTTGGTGTAGCCAGGCAGCCAATCGGGCAGGTTGTCCAGCAGATTGAACAGATCAAAGGCGTCGTCGTAGCCCACCGTCACCAGCGCAGGCGCCTGGCGCGTCGGGTCGCCCGCCTGGGCGCTGGCCCACTGGGGCGCCAGCACAAGAACGGCCATGCACACGAAGTGCCGTGCCTGGGATCTGAATGACATCCGACATGCTCCTGGACGACCGGGTGGCCTGATTCGAGCATGCTGCCGACGGTTCCACAACGTGCCCATCGGCAGGGGGCCGCGCAGGGGTGCCGTAGCGAGCCACGTGGGAAATTCATGGCTACGGGTGCGCCACCCATTGCAACTGGCATCGAGCGGACTATGCGTGGGCGGCCGAATGCAGGGGCATCGCCTTGGACAACGATGGACGGTCAACAGCTCTGTCTTTTTGAAAATCCGTCGGCTTCCGGGCTTCGCTGGACGTACATGGACGCCATTGGGGCGGCCCCACCAGCAACTGCATTAGAATTCCAAGCAATTGTTTTTACGTGGAATTATCGGACTAGAATAGATCTGAGACTCACTTTCCGACTCACTTTGAGCGCGTCCTTGGCACAAGGGACGGTAACCCGCCCCCGTCCAATTCAGGCATGATTTAGTGCAGACCTCAGCCTGGGCTCCCAGCAGATATGCCTGTCTATACAAGAAGCGAGCTCTACGACCTCTTGTGGTCGGCACCCGCCAGCAAGATCGCGAAGAACCTAGGGATATCAGATGTTGCCCTCGGCAAGGCAGCCAAGCGGCACGGGATCCC
>NZ_JBFULO010000496.1:0-2572 GCF_054049855.1 Stenotrophomonas sp. P5_B8
GAGTTGGGCTGTGCCCAAAGGGCCAAGCTACGACCCGAAGGTCAAGCGGATGGCTGTGGAGGTGGAAGACCATCCCGTTGACTACGCTGGTTTCGAGGGCGAGATCCCCAAAGGCGAGTATGGCGGCGGTCATGTTGCTCAGTTCGATCACGGGGTCTGGGCCACCGAAGGGGATCCCGAGGCCCAACTCGCCAAAGGGCACCTGCGCTTCGAACTGTTCGGATCCAAGCTCAAAGGCGGATGGCACTTGGTTCGATCCGGCAAGCCGGCGCGCCAGCCGCAGTGGCTTCTCTTCAAGGAGGACGATGCCTATGCCAGCCAGGTCGAGGCCGATGACCTGTTGGGGGATGTCGCCGTGCCCCCTGCCGCAGACCTCAAACGGGCCGGCAGCGGGAAGCCCGACAAGAAGCGACTCAAGGCGATCCCCCTCGCAAAACCCGCTCGACGCGTGGATTGGGCCAAGAGGGCGTCGGCGCTGACCGGTGGTAAAAGGGCCGAGGCCCCCCAGGGCCCGTTCGAACCCCAGTTGGCCAAGCTGGGCGAATCGCCCCCAAAGGGCGAGCAGTGGGTTCATGAGATCAAATGGGATGGCTACAGGATCCTGGCCACGGTGGCGGAAGGCGAGGTTCGCTTGTGGTCGCGCAACGCGTTGGAATGGACCAGCAAGATCCCGGAGATCCGTGAAGCCATCGCTACATTGGGGTTGAAGTCCGCCGCGCTGGACGGGGAGCTGATCGCGGGGCGCGGGACCAAGGAAGACTTCAATCTACTTCAAGCCACCCTATCTGGGGAGCGCCAGGGTGCGCTGTCCTATGCGCTCTTTGACCTTCTGCATATCAATGGCGTGGACATCGCCGATGCTCYGCTGCTGGAACGAAAGGCGCTCTTGGAGGAAGTTCTCAAGGGAGCCCCGACCCATCTGGCCATGAGTTCGCACATCGCCGGCGATGGGGAGGCGGCCTACCGTTTGGCGGGTGAGCAGCATTTCGAGGGCATCATCTCCAAGCGCGCCGATCGCGGCTACCACGGCGGCCGGGGCGAGGATTGGAAGAAGACCAAGCAGTTGGCCAGCGACGAATTCGCCGTGGTCGGCTACACCGCGCCCAAAGGAAGCCGCACCGGTTTCGGATCGTTGCTACTGGCCAAGCCCGACCCCAAGCATGGATGGCTCTACGTGGGGCGCGTCGGCTCGGGGTTTTCGGACACCTTAATTGGGGAGCTGACAGCGCTGATCGGCACGGCCGGCGGGAAGAAGCCCACCGCACATGTCCCAACGACAGAGACCGACTTGCGGACCGCCACCTGGTTTGCGCCCCGGTTTGTCGTCGAGGTCTTCTACCGAGGGATTGGCGGGCAACAATTGCTGCGCCAAGCGTCGCTGAAAGCGGTGCGGCCTGACAAAGACGTGGCCGATCTGAACGACTCGGATCAGAGCAACAATTCCGGCGGCGGTGCTACATCGGCCAAGCCGAACAAACGTGGGAAGCAAGCCGTCACCAGACCCGAGCGCAGTGTTGCCGTCAAACCCACGAACAGCAAGGGCAGGGCGGATGCAGGAGAGCGGGTTCCCCCAAAGCTCTCAAGCCCGTCCAAGGTCATCTTCCCCGACATCAAGGCCACCAAGCAGGATGTGTGGGATTACTACAGCGCGGTCATGGACCATCTGCTGCCTGAGATCGTTGGGCGTCCACTGTCGATCATCCGCTGCCCAGCTGGGAACGGCCGGCYGTGCTTCTTCCAGAAACACCACACTGCGGGTCTGGAGTTGGTCAGTTCGGTGAAGCTCAAGGAAGACAGTGGAATCAACGCCTACTACCTGGTGGTTGAAGACGCTGCCAGTCTCTTGGAGCTTGTGCAGTTCAACGCCTTGGAGTTTCACCCTTGGGGCAGCCACGCCGATTCGCCCGACCGCGCCGATCGCGTGGTGTTCGACCTTGACCCAGGCCCGGACGTGCCGTTCTCGGAGATCAAGAAAGCTGCCACCGACATTCGGAAGCTCCTTCAGCAGTTGGAGCTGGAGTCTTTCCTACGCGTTTCCGGAGGCAAGGGCTTACACGTGGTGGTGCCGCTGAATCCCGGATGCGATTGGGATCTCACCAAGCGGTTTGCCCATGGGTTCGCGGACGCCCTGGCACAGTCCGAGCCGCAGCGATTCTTGGCTACGTCGACCAAAAGCCTGCGCAAAAAACGCATCTTCGTTGACTACCTGCGCAACGGGCGGGGTGCCACCGCTGTTGCGTCGTATTCCTTGCGAGGTCGGCCAGGCGCGCCCGTGGCAATGCCCATCGCATGGAGCGAGCTGTCCAAGCTCACCCGCGCAGATACCTTCACCATGAAGGACGTGCCCGCCAAGCTCAAACGCAGGCGCAAGGACCCTTGGGAAGGCATTGAATCAATCCAACAGAACTTGGCACGGTGGGCAGAGGACGACTGATCCCACTTACCAGCTGCCGTTGCTTTTCAGGAGAAATCACTATGCGTCGATCCATCGTTTGCGCCGCCGTCGCGCTTGTCCTGTCTGCGTGCGGGGGTGGGAACACAGAGTCCAGCGTCCAAGCACCGGGGGCTGAAG
>NZ_JBFULO010000497.1:0-2548 GCF_054049855.1 Stenotrophomonas sp. P5_B8
CCCTACGGCTCGACCATTGCGTCCAAGGATGGCGACCAGGTCAAGGCTGGCCAGACCGTGGCCAACTGGGACCCGCATAACCACCCGATCGTGTCCGAAGTGGCCGGTTTCATCCGCTTCATCGACTTCATCGACGGCGTCACCGTCATCGAGAAGACCGACGAACTGACCGGCCTGGCATCGCGTGAAATCACCGATCCGAAGCGTCGTGGCTCGCAGGCCAAGGAACTGCGCCCGATCGTGCGTATCGTGGATGGCAAGGGCAATGACCTGACCATTCCGAACACCGATCTGCCGGCCCAGTACCTGCTGCCGCCGCGTTCCATCGTCAACCTGCAGGACGGCGCCGCCGTCGGCRTGGGCGACGTGGTCGCCAAGATCCCGCAGGAAGCGTCCAAGACCCGTGACATCACCGGTGGTCTGCCGCGCGTTGCCGACTTGTTCGAAGCGCGCAAGCCGAAGGATCCGGCGATCCTGGCCGAGCGTTCGGGCATCATCRGCTTCGGCAAGGACACCAAGGGCAAGCAGCGCCTGATCATCAAGGACACCGATGGTTCCGAGCACGAAGAGCTGATCCCGAAGTACCGTCAGGTGATCGTGTTCGAAGGCGAGCACGTGACCAAGGGCGAAACCATCGTGGACGGCGAGCCGAGCCCGCAGGACATCCTGCGTCTGCTGGGCGTCGAGCCGCTGGCGGCCTACCTGGTCAAGGAAATCCAGGACGTGTACCGCCTGCAGGGCGTGAAGATCAACGACAAGCACATCGAAGTGATCACCCGTCAGATGCTGCGCAAGGTCGAGATCACCGACCAGGGCAGCAGCAAGTTCCTGAATGGCGAGCAGGCCGAGCGCCAGCGCGTCATCGAGGAAAATGCACGCCTGACCGCCCGCAACGAGCTGATCGCCCGTTTCGATCCGGTCCTGCTGGGTATCACCAAGGCGTCGCTGGCCACTGAATCGTTCATCTCGGCGGCCTCCTTCCAGGAAACCACCCGCGTGTTGACCGAAGCTGCCGTCCGCGGCACCAAGGACAACCTGCGCGGCCTGAAGGAAAACGTCATCGTCGGCCGCCTGATCCCGGCCGGTACCGGTCTGTCGTACCACGCCAACCGCCGTCGCAACGCCTCGGGTCTGACCGACTCGGAAATGCAGACCCTGTCCGGCTCCGCGCCGGTAGTGGCTGAAGTGGCAGCGCCGGCACCGGTGGCCGTGGCATCGACCGACGCCGAACAGGCGCCGGGCAGCGACGAGTAATACGCAGGCCCGGCTCCGGCCGGGCCCGCGGCAGGGCAGGGTGCCGACCTCCGGGTCGGCCTCTTCCCGACAGGACACGGCGCAGGCTGGTCCGATGAATCGGCAGCACCGGCCACTGGCCGGATCGCCACCGATGAGGTAGGATGCCCGCCGGTCTTGCAAAGGACCGGCTTGACAACCTGAACGGGGGGCACGGAAAAGGCTCCCCTGTAACGGCCCGGGATCAGGGCTGGCCGGGCGCGTGCGCATTTGACTGCGTTTTCGCCGGGTTGCTACAATCGTCTGTCTCAGCAGGCCGGTTTCTCGCCTGCTCGCACATTTCCGCATTCAATGGCCAGTCTTTTCATTGGCCTCTCTCAGAAGAACATACTGATGGCGACGATCAATCAGCTTGTCCGCAAGCCGCGGCAGGCAACCACTTATAAKAGTGCCTCCCCGGCTCTCGATAAGTGCCCCCAGCGCCGTGGCGTCTGCACGCGCGTGTACACCACCACTCCGAAGAAGCCGAACTCGGCGCTTCGCAAGGTTGCCAAGGTTCGCCTGACCAACCAGGAAGAAGTGATTAGCTACATCGGCGGCGAAGGCCACAACCTGCAGGAGCACTCCGTGGTCCTGATCCGTGGCGGTCGCGTCAAGGATCTGCCGGGTGTGCGTTACCACACCGTGCGTGGCTCGCTGGACGCCTCCGGCGTTGCCAAGCRTCGCCAGGGCCGTTCCAAGTACGGCGCCAAGCGTCCGAAGAGCTAAGGGAAAGTACACATGTCTCGTAAAGGTAATACGCCGCAGCGCTCTGTCCTGCCGGATCCGAAGCACGGAAGTGAAACCATCGCACGCTTCATCAACATGGTGATGCTGAGCGGCAAGAAGTCGGTCGCTGAAAAGATCGTCTATGGCGCCATGGACGTGATCGGCGAAAAGAACCCGAATTCCGTCGAGCTGGTTCAGAAGGCTCTGGAAAACGTGGCTCCGTCGGTCGAAGTCAAGTCCCGTCGCGTCGGTGGTGCCACCTACCAGGTGCCCGTCGAAGTGCGTTCCTCGCGCAAGATGGCGCTGGCCATGCGTTGGCTGATCGACTCCGCGCGCAAGCGTGGTGAGAACACCATGCCGAAGAAGCTGGCTGCCGAACTGCTGGACGCCTCGGAAAACCGTGGTGGCGCTATCAAGAAGCGCGAAGAAACCCACCGCATGGCCGAAGCCAACAAGGCATTCGCCCACTACCGCTGGTGAGTTTGACGGCCTTGCAAAACAGGCACGGCGGCACTATCTCCTAGTGCCGCTTCGCGGCACCTGGGGT
>NZ_JBFULO010000498.1:0-2545 GCF_054049855.1 Stenotrophomonas sp. P5_B8
TGCTGCGCACGGCCGGCCGAGCATGGCTCGGCTCTACCGGAAGGGCAAAAAAAACGCCAGGCAATGCCTGGCGTTTTTCGTCAACGCACCGACCAACGGTCGGCATGCGCCTGCGGATCGATCAACCCAGCAGGTGGGCCACGCCAGCGCGCTCTTCTTCCAGCTCGGCCAGGGTCTTGTCGATGTACTTCTGGCTGAAGTCGTCCACCGGCAGATCCTTGACCAGCGTGTACTCACCGTTTTCGGTGGTCACCGCGAAGCCGAAGATCACGCCTTCCGGAATCCCGTAGGAACCGTCGGACGGCACGCCCATCGTCACCCACTTGCCGTTGCTGCCCAGCACCCAGTCGCGCACGTGGTCGATGGCGGCATTGGCGGCCGAGGCGGCCGAGGACGAACCACGGGCTTCGATGATCGCCGCGCCGCGCTTGCCCACGGTCGGGATGAAGGTGCCGGCGTTCCATTCCTGGTCGTTGATCGCATCGGCGATGGACGCACCATCGGCGGTGGCGAAACGGTAATCCGGGTACATGGTCGGGCTGTGGTTGCCCCACACGACCAGCTTCTCGATGCCACCGACCGACTTGCCCAGCTTGGTCGACAGCTGGCTCAGCGCGCGGTTGTGGTCCAGGCGCAGCATGGCGGTGAAGTTGCGCGGGTTCAGATCCGGCGCCGACTTCATCGCGATGTAGGCATTGGTGTTGGCCGGATTGCCGACCACCAGCACCTTCACGTTGCGGCTGGCCACCTTGTTCAACGCCGCGCCCTGCGCGGTGAAGATCTTGGCGTTTTCCAGCAGCAGGTCCTTGCGCTCCATGCCCGGGCCGCGCGGACGCGCACCGACCAGCAGGGCGATGTCGGCATCCTTGAAGGCCACTTCGGCGTCATCGGTACCGACCATGCCAGCCAGCAACGGGAATGCGCAGTCTTCCAGTTCCATCATCACGCCGCGCAGCGCGGCCTGGGCCTTGTCGATCGGCAGCTCGAGCAGCTGCAGGATGACCGGCTGGTCCTTGCCGAGCATTTCGCCGGAGGCGATGCGGAACAGCAGGGCGTAGCCGATCTGGCCGGCGGCGCCGGTCACGGCAACACGAACAGGTGCTTTCATGGGGATTTCCTCTGCTAAGAAGCTAAGAAGCGGTGTGGGAGATGGCCGCGCGGGCGGGGACAGGCCTGGCGGGGCGGCCGGAACGTAAAAACGGCCCCCTTCACAGGGGGCCGTTGGAATCGGATCAGGCGGTGGGGATGAGCTTGTTCCACTCGGCCACGCRCTCGGCCTGGGCGGCCAGCACCGCGTCGGTGTCGCCTTCCAGGGTGATCGAATGGATCACGTCGCCCTGCTTGACCGAATCGACGATCGCCTGGCCATCCAGCACCTGGCCGAACACGGTGTGCTTGCCGTCCAGCCAATCGGTCTTGATGTGGGTGATGAAGAACTGGCTGCCGTTGGTGTTCGGGCCGGCGTTGGCCATGGACAGCGAACCGACCTGGTGCTTGACGCCGTTCTTTTCATCTTCGAACTTGTAGCCCGGACCGCCAGTGCCCTGACCCTTCGGGCAGCCGCCCTGGATSATGAAGTCCGGGATCACGCGATGGAAGACCAGGCCGTCATAGAAGCCGTGCTTGACCAGATTGACGAAGTTGGCGACCGTCAGCGGGGCCTTGTCGGCGAACAGCTCGACCTTGATCGGGCCCTGGGTGGTGTCGAAAGTGGCGATAAGGGACATGCAAATCCTTGGGGTACGGGGGTTTGTCGTTAGCCCCATAGGATACACCCCGCGTCATCGCGTTCGTGCTGCCGCCCCACGGTTCGCTGCGCAAACCACGGCCCCCGTTTACCATCGTCTAAACCCCCCGCCGCTTCGCGGACGCCCCCTGACTCAGGCGGCGTCCCTCCGGACCTGCCAACGCCCGCCCGCCGTGTCACGGCTTCCACAGGATCGGAGATGGCAGTGCGGCCGGCGACGGGCGTTACCTGAATGGGAATTCGGCACTACCTGAAACGCACTTTTCGCGATTGGTCATGTTGGCCGTATAATGTTGGACTTCTTTTTCCAAATCCGGCGCCGACTGGCCCCCTTTCGCATGTCTATCGAAAATCTTCGCAACATCGCCATCGTCGCCCACGTCGACCACGGTAAGACCACCCTCGTCGACCAGCTGCTCAAGCAGTCCGGCACCCTCTCCGAGCGCACCGTGCTCGCCGAGYGCGTGATGGACAGCAATGACCAGGAAAAGGAACGCGGCATCACCATCCTGGCCAAGAACACGGCCATCACCTGGGAAGACAAGAAGACCGGTGTCAAGAACCGGATCAACATCGTCGACACCCCGGGACACGCCGACTTCGGCGGCGAAGTGGAGCGCGTGCTGTCGATGGTCGACACCGTGCTGATCCTCGTCGATGCGATGGACGGCCCCATGCCGCAGACCCGCTTCGTCACCCAGAAGGCCTTCGCGATGGGCTTCAAGCCGATCGTCGTGGTCAACAAGGTCGACCGCCCGGGCTCGCGTCCGGATTGGGTGATCGACCAGGTGTTCGACC
>NZ_JBFULO010000499.1:0-2528 GCF_054049855.1 Stenotrophomonas sp. P5_B8
GCATAGCGTCTAACACCCACCCATCCGTAGGAACGCAGACATGGCGATCAAGACTGCCGAAGACCTCTTCATCCACGAGCTGTCTGACATCTACAGCGCTGAAAAACAGCTCACCAAAGCTCTGCCTCGCTTGGCCCGGGCTGCGTCCAACCCAGAACTCGCCACCGCTTTCGAGACCCATTTGGAGGAGACCCAAGGCCAGATCGAGCGCATCGACCGGGTTGTCGAACTTCTGGGAATCCGGCTCAAGCGCATCAAATGCGCCGCGATGGAGGGATTGGTAGAGGAGGGCAAAGAGGCGATCGACAGCATCGAAGAGGGACCAGTCCGTGACTCTGCGTTGATCGGTGGGGCGCAGAAGGTCGAACATTACGAAATTGCCTGCTACGGAACCATCGCAGCCTTGGCCAAGCAGTTGGGTTACAAGGCCGCTGTTCCGCTTCTTCTAGAGACACTTGAAGAAGAGAAGGCCACCGACGAGAAGCTCACCCTGTTGGCCCAATCCGGCGGCAATGCTGCAGCAGTCGCATAGTTCTGGACGCCGTCGCAATGCTGCGATGGCGATTTTTTGTCTGCCCCCTTTTGGAGTCAGTCATGGAAAGAGATCAGAAAGACCCACCCCTTCCGGGGGAAAACAACGCCAAAGAGTCGCCCGCGGAGCAACGAGCCCGAGAGGCGCGCACGCAACGCAACCATGAAGAAGCACTGGAAGAAACGTTCCCGGCGAGTGACCCCATTTCACCATTTGTGCCCGCCAAACCCCCGGTGGACGACAGCACCTCGGGCTCCTCCGACGCTCAGCGCTCAATTGGGGACCGCCCTAGCCCTGGCCAGGGCGTCAAGGGCAGCGAAACCGGGTCGGGGAGTGCTCCCGATCCGTCGGGAAGCACCCAGCCGAACTTCGGTGACGTTGGCAGCTCTGGAGGAACGCCAGGCTTTGCAGGTTGATTAGAAAAAAGGCGACGCTGAGGTGTCGCCTTTTCGTTCAGCCCCCTGTTCCATCGGCTCCAAACCTCCCCACGGTCTGGCAGACGCACAACATTAGGCACTACTGGCCATGTGGAAAAGAAACGGCTTATCGATAGTCCTGTTCCTATTACTGATCTGCTTCTTGTTGGGACAGATCTGGACCGGGTTCTTGACACACAATGAAGAGCTCAAGGAAGMACATAGGCCCCTGTTGGGGCTATGGGAGTACCTCCACAGCGGTCACTTCGTTAGCGCCACCTTCGAGAATTGGGAAAGTGAGTTCTTGCAGATGGGGATGTATGTCCTTTTGACCGTAACCCTTCGCCAGAAGGGGTCGGCAGAGTCCAGGCCCCTCTCTCCCGATGAGGAAGAAGAGCGTGTTGAAGACGGGCCCACGCCATGGCCCGTGCGACGCGGGGGAGTGTGGAAGGCTCTCTATGGGCATTCCTTAGCTATTGCTTTCGGGCTCCTTTTCTTCATGAGCTTCTCTCTCCACTTGGCCGGCAGCTGGCGCGCTGAAGTCGACGAGATGGCCTTCAAAGGACTTCCGCCTCCCACGTGCTGGGAACACTTGTGGAGCAGCAGCTTCTGGTTTGAGTCGTTCCAGAATTGGCAGAGTGAGTTCTTGGCAGTGCTGTCACTGGTGATACTGACAATTTTCCTTCGCCAAAAGGATTCACCTCAGTCTAAGCCTATGGCTGCCCCCCACAGCCAAACGGGCGATTGAGCAATTCCGGGAGCCACGCATGAAGAAAACGACGCCCGCCCTGCTCATCGTTGACATGTTCAGTCGATTTGACTTCCCGGAGGCCGACTTGATTGCGAGCAGCGCGCTGAATGCTTCAAAGGCCGTCGCCCGCCTCCGGCAGCACTTCAAAGCCGAGGGCGATCCGGTGATTTACGCCAATGATAACTTTGCAAACTGGCAGATGGACTTCAAGGAGTTAGTTCAAGAATGCTTGGCTGCGGACGGCGTCTCGGCGAAGATTGCAACTCTGCTTCGCCCTGCTCTTGATGATTACTTCGTTCTGAAGCCCAAGCACTCCGCGTTCCTGRCAACCCCCTTAGCTGCCCTTCTCGCAAAGCTGGGATGCAATCAATTGGTGGTGTGCGGGATGGCCGCAGACTCCTGCATTGCCTCAACTTGCTTTGACAGCAACTCCCGGGAATACGAGACGGTTGTCGTTCCAGAGGCAATCGCGGGCATCGGAGCAAGGAAGGCAAGAGCGCTGCAACTGCTGGAGGACTCTCAGGCAGCAAAGGTGGTTCCGATAGATCGCTACCTCGGTTAGAGTCCTTCAGCCGCAGCCCAAGATGCCCTGCCCGCGCGACCAATGCTGGCTTGCACTGAGAAGTGTCGCCGACTCGCTGGGAAAGAACCTCTCCTACCCACGAAGAGATTTGTAGACGTTAATTAACGATGCGCTTGATGGCGGCCGCAGTAGGTGGCACATTTTCCATACGACACGGGAGCTTGCAGTTGGCGTTAGAAGAAAAAAGCCTTGGCCTAATGGCGGACCTGAGCATGGTGGCACAGGGTTTTCGCCCCTCCCCTTCGC
>NZ_JBFULO010000500.1:0-2520 GCF_054049855.1 Stenotrophomonas sp. P5_B8
GCCAGCAGCTGATCGTGAGGTTCTTCCGGAGGGGCTTGAGGACGCCTATCCAGTCACGCCGCTGCAGATGGGCATGCTCTTCCATGGTCTGCTCGACAAAGGGGGGGGCAGTTACCATGACGTGTTCTCTTTCGAGCTGCAGTTCGCCTACGACGAAGCAATGTTTGTCGAGGCCATAGAAGCGGTGGTTGCGATGCAGCCCGTACTACGCACCGGCTTCGACTTGGGCAGCTACTCCGTGCCGCTGCAGTTGGTTCATGCCGATGCGCAAGCATGGGTGGAACAGGAGGATCTGAGCGCCTTGTCGCCGGCCGCGCAGGCTGCCTGCATCGAAGATGCCATCTCTCGCATCAAGGCTACCGTGCTGGACTTGCGGGGGCCAACGCTAATCCGTTTCACCCTCCTGAAATTGGCGGATGACCGCATCCAGTGCATCGTCGATGCGCACCACGCCATTCTCGATGGCTGGAGCATGGCAACCGTACAGCGACAGATCTTGGAGCTCTATCATCAACGCCGGGAAGGTGCAGCACTGGCTGACGTGTTTGACGCCGGCGGGCTGCGTTTTGCCGACTACGTAGCCAGTTCGCTCGACGATGAACGCGATGCTCCTTCCATTGCCTGGTGGGATGGGTTCTGCAGCTCGCTTCCACCGCTGCCCCAACTGCGCCCCGCACCCGGGGGCGGACATCAGCTGCGGCGCCATCATTACACGATGCCGGGGGGCCTCGCGCGCGGTCTGGAAAGCCTTGCAAGTCGTGAGGGAGTGCAGCTGAAGACCTTGATGCTGATGGCACATGGGCAGGTGCTGCGCGCGGTGATGGGCGGTGGCGATGTGCTGAGCGGCATGACCGATCACGGCCGCCCGGAGGCGCACGGCGGACAGAATCTGGTCGGCTTGTTCCTCAACGTTACCCCAGTGTTGATACGGGGTGGCACGAGCTGGCGCGGACTTGCCAGGGAACTGACAACGTCCGAAGCCGATGCAAAGCCCTATCGTCGGCATGCGCTTGCCAGTGTCCTGCGGCGGAATCCGCATCTCTCGGTGCAGGCGAACTTTACCTATACCAACTTCAAGGTTGCCACCGAGTTGATGAAGGTCGATTGGCTCCGCGTGGAGATGGGGGAGCAATTTGAGGAAAGCAACTTCCTGCTGTCGACACAGGTGAGCGGCAACCCGGCTGATGGCTTGCTGGTGACGATCAATACGCAGTTGGGACTATCGGAGGAATTCGTAGCGCATTTGTCAGAGCGATTCATGGCGTCCATCGAAGCAATGCTCTCCGACTTCGACGCGCCCGTTCCGCTGCCGGCAACGGGCGGGTTGCCGCTGCTGCAGGTGGAGGGCGTCGCTGCGGGTGCGTGCGTACTGCGGTGGCCCGATCAACTGCGTCCGCAGTTGCTGGCCGACGTCGCTGAGCTGTGCGCACGTGATTGGGAGGTCTCGCACGGTGGTTCAAAGGGGAGGGCCGCACTGCACTGCACCAATCCGGAAGGTGTCGATGCGCTGCAGTGCGCCATAGCCGCTGGTCGCGCAGCGATGGACGGGGTTGCGCTCTTCTCCGTCGCACACCGATATGCGGATGGCCATAGCGTTTTCGCTGTCGTGGCGGACCTGGACGGCTCTGATGCGGACCGGCAACACGCAGTGTTCGCGTTGCTACGTCGCTATTTCGAGCTCACCGGTGAGCGGGCGTTGGTGCAGGTCGCAGTTGGCGCAGGCACCGACTGGATCAGCTGGGATGCCTGGCAGGCGCGCGTAACGAACTGGAGCGCGACGCTGCACGATGCAGCGCCGACCTTGGATCTTCCGGCCGATGGCCACCGCAGTGACGATGCACCGCTGCATCTGGACAGCGTGCCGGCGCTGCGCTCAACGGCGGATGCCATCATCGCCTGGAGCGGGCAAAGCGGCGGGTCTGCCCAGAGTGTGTGGATTGCTGCCTGGATGGAATTGCTGAGCCGTCTGGGCTCACAGGCTGACGGTCTGCTGGGACTGTTCGACCAGCGCGACTGGCGTCCGTCGGTGGTGGGAGTCATGCGCTACCGCCAGCAGGAAGCCAGTGCATGGGAGTGGATAGGCCAAGTAGAGGCCGCGAGGGGCCGGGCGCTTGCCTGTGCCTTGCCGTCATTGTCGGAGGCGGTGCGGGTGCTACGGGACGCCGGCTGGGGTGATCGCATCGCGCCGTTCGACGCTGGGGTAGTGATCTCGTCTGCTTCGGCATCGCACACGGTGTTCGGCTGTACGGTAGTGCTGCGTCTTTATGACGAGGCGCACCGAACCGGAGCAGAGCTGGTGTTTCGCCCGGATGTTTTTAGTCGTGACACCATAGAGCGGTGGTCCGGCCACCTGGACATGATCGTGGGGGGGATGATCGCGGACTCCAGTGCGCCTATGGGGACGTTGCCTTGGCTGCAGCCTGCTCAGAGGCAGCAGGTAGTCAGCGGCTTCAACCTTACATCGCAGCCCTTCGGTGAGACGCACCTCATCCACACGCTGTTTGAAGCACAGGTACGGCG
>NZ_JBFULO010000501.1:0-2482 GCF_054049855.1 Stenotrophomonas sp. P5_B8
CATCCGGGTCCATTCGTGCCTGGACAACGAACCCCATACCTGACCCGGGAAGAAAAGCGGCTGAGGCTCTTGGATACTGCTCAGCTACTGAAGTGCCTTGCGGCAAGGCTACTTGGGGGACGAGGCCGTGGCGGGCGGCCCACGGCAATGGTTTCTCTCAGGCAGGTTGACCCTGGTTGAAGCCCATCAGGCAGAGTTGGATCGCAAGTCACGTGCCGCCCGCCTTGAATCGCTAATGGACGCAACTGACTTCATCTTGGGGGTGGGTGGGCGGGCATGGATAAGCGAGCGCGACCACTCCCGGCGCAGTCGCTATGACCTGGCCTTGGAGAGCGATCAAGGTTTGATGGTAGTTTTGGCGGCACTGCAGGGACTGAGGAAGGGTCCTTCCGAGGGCAGCACAGGAGGGGCTGCCTCGGCGCCGGAAGCGGTGGAAACAGAAGGTCACGAGGCAGGGGGATGAGTCGCCCCACCGAAAGCGGTGTTATCGAGTATGGAGACGCTCACGGCCTCTGTACTCCCGCGATCGGACTATTGCCGTTCATCCCCGGTCTCCCTTTGGATCAGCTATGACCCCCAGTGCCCGCTCCGCGATGGCTCATTGGGCTTCTACGCCCATGTTCCTGGACCTCACCGTCGGGATAGCCGCAGAGCAGATGCAGGAGATCCTCCCGCATTATCCGCATCCGTCGGATCAGCCCATCGCCATCTGCGTCAACGGTTACCGCTGGTTTGGAAGTGAAATGGAAGCGCTAGCCGATGCCATCCATCGGGCTGCCCGTCGGCCTCACCTCCATCATTTGTCCTTGGCTGAGGCAGAGTGGGAGGTTGAAAGAAACAAAGAAGGGTTGTGGGCAGTCCCCGGACGATGTTCGCCAAAGAGCCGCAACGAGCGTGTTCTCGACAGCTTGGGAACCGACACAGCCCTCTTTCGGACCACGGACTCGGCGACCGCCTAGCTGACGATGCAGGTTGGAGCGGGCTAGCGTCTGCCCTGATGGGTAATGGAACGTGGAATCCGAACGCCGACTGAGGCGACCAAGATGTCAAACCGGGCCCATCGGAAGGGTCTTCCGAAAGTGACGTTGGTGCTCGGCGCCGCTAAAAACCCAGGCGATGCGCGTCACATTTTTGAAGGGAATCGCCCGCTGGACGGGGTGAGAAGCGCCATGCCGTCTGGCATACTCCCGCCGCCGGAAAGGGGGGGCATGCGAGTGAACATCAAGAAGAAGGTTAGAGCGGTGGGTGAAGCTTCCTATCACCCGTGGCCAGAGCTGAACCACGCTGCCCGGGTTCTGAGACGGGCAGCCCGCGAACAGGGCGCATCCAAGCTGCACGTGGTTACCGGCGCCGTCGTTCTGACGGCTTTCGCGGTCGAGGCGTTCTGCCAGACCCTGGGACCGGATTTGTTCCCCGACCGCTGGGCTTCGGGCGCTAAGCCCCTTGTGGAGAAGGCCGTGCTCCGCAAGCTGGAACTGATTGGCCACGAGGTTGGGGTGGACGTGGACTACAACCAAGAGCCGTGGATACACGTCAACGCATTGTTCGAGGCCAAGCGCCAGCTCCTGACTCCAAGCTCAAGCCCAGTCCCGCTGGATGAGGACGTGTCTGTGGATGAGGACGCAGATCCTAGGTTTGATGTCCACGCGGCAGTGCAGCGGCACTTTAGACCACTCCACAACTTAGTTCAGCTGGAGAAGGTGGCGGCGGAGGTGAACAAAGGCTTGCTTAACATCTGGGACGCCGCCGGCGGGGCGGAGGCCGTGCTCGATGTGTTGGGACACACTTCTTGGGCGATACAATCGGCTGAGTGACGTGCTGGGCCCAGGGGTGGGGCCGGCCCAATTAGGTGTGGAGGGTGGCTTGGGGACAGATCAATCGGATGACCGGTTCTATTCCGTTCGTTTGGCGACGGAGGACACAGGGTATTTGGCCGAGGTTTGGCAAGACGCCCCTGATCGATGGGTGCTGCTTGCCGTTACTCCGGATGCAGGCCGCGCTCTTCTGGACTTGAGGCGCCCGTTTCCGTCTTTGAAAGACGCGCTTTTGGCAGCCGAGGCTCTCGCGGGGCACGCCATACGGGCTGCGCGGCAAAGCACCAAAGGAAATGACCGGTAGCTTGGCGACTGATCATTTGCGCAGTGCGGTGCCATTCGCCTGCCCTGACCATCCTCCGCCAGTCGTTTTCCATACTTATGACGTTGGACAGGTGTCTCACTCTCCGCCATGCAGAGTCGCCGCCGCTCTAGGGGCTTGATCCCACTGACTGGGTTGCTGGATATGGAAGAACGCCGCCCTTGGGCAATTGTGCTTCTCCTATCGAGGGCCAGCCTCTGGTTGATCAGTCGGTTGAACAGCAGGGCGCAGGCGCCGTATCCACTTCTCGAAAGCAAGCAGAAAATTGCTGAGACGTAGCTCCATTGAACCGTCCAAATTGCCCTGGCGGACATCGAACGAGCGCGGGGCGTCTGCGATGAAGAGC
>NZ_JBFULO010000502.1:0-2479 GCF_054049855.1 Stenotrophomonas sp. P5_B8
CGACTGCGCTCCGCTTCGGTGCGTGCCAACCCTCCGATCCAGAAACTCCCGGATTACCGGAATGATCTCGTCCGCATGCGTCTCCAGCGCGAAGTGCCCGGTATCGAAAAAGTGGATTTCGGCATCGGGAATGTCGCGCTTCCACGCCTCTGCACCGGCGGGCAGGAAGTACGGATCGTTTCGCCCCCACACGGCAAGCAGCGGCGGCCGATGCGTCCGGAAGTAGGCCTGGAACGCGGGGTAAAGCCGCACATTGGAGGCGTAGTCCAGCAGCAGGTCCAGCTGGATATCCGCGTTGCCGGGCCTGGATACATGCAGCCCCTCAAGGGTGTAGCCATCCGGCGCCACCAGGCTGGGGTCGCGCACGCCTTCCAGGTACTGCCATTTGATCGCAGCGGCCGTGGGGAACTCAGCCAGGGCAGCGCGGTTCTGCGCACTGGGATCGTTCCAGTAGGCGCGGATCGGATCCCACCCTTTCGCCAGGCCGTCCTCGTACGCGTTGCCGTTCTGCGAGATCAGGGCGGTGATCCGCTCTGGATTCGCGCTGGCAAGACGCCATACCACCGGGGCGCCGTAGTCGTGCACTACCAGCGCGTAACGCTCCAGCTTCAGCTGCTCGGTGAAGCGCTGCAGGGTCGCGGCCAGGGTGTCGAAGGTGTAGTCATACGCGCCACGCGCAGGTGCCTCGGTGTAACCGAAGGAGGGCAGGTCCGGGGCGATGACGTGGTACTTGTCCGACAGCGCCTCGATGACGTCCCGGTACATGTACGACGACGCCGCGAACCCATGCAGCAGGAGCACGGTGGGGCCCGAACGGGGGCCGGCCTCCCGATAGAACACCTTGACCTCGCCCACCTGTTCGTAGCGGTACTGGACTTGGGCGTGCGCGGTGGCGGTGGCGGTGGCGGCGAGCAGGGCAGCCGTCGCGCCGAATCGGGCGAGCGTACTCGAAGGAGTCATGAGCGTTTTATGTAACCACATTGGAGTTGATTTGAAGGTTACGCACGGCAGTGGTAACCTGTCAACAACATTTAAAGGGGTTACGAATGATCGACTCAGCTCCATCCCCCGCGCTGTTCGTGGCCAATGATCTGGCGCTCGACTTCATCAACTCGGCCTACGGCCCCAGTACGGCCATGGTGGACGTGTTTCAGGGCGACCAGGCGGCAGTCGACTGGCTGGCCGCGGCGGGCGTCCTGGACGCAGGCGCGGTCCCCATTCCGAAGGGCGTGGCGGCGCTGGCGGCCGCCCTGCGCGACGAAGCACGCGAACTGCTGGCGGCTGCACGGGCAGGTCGACCGTTCCAGGCACCGGTGGTGAACAGGGTGCTGGAGGCTGGCCGACCGATCGTTCAACTGCAGTCGTCCACTGACGGTGCAGGCCCTTGCGTGGTCGAACGGCGCCGCGATGACAGCGCAGAAAGCCTGCTGGAGCCCATCGCAGTGGCGCTGAGCCGGCTCCTCGCCGGTGGCGACCTGCAGCACGTACGCGAGTGTGAAGCGCATGACTGCACACTGCTGTTCCATGACACGACCAAGTCGCGAAAGCGCCGTTGGTGCAGCATGGCGCTGTGCGGGAACCGGATGAAAGTGGCGGCGTTCCGGTCTCGCAAACTGAATCCCCCCGGGTTCGGTGGAGGCCAGTAGGTTTACGTCAGGCCACCACCGCGGCGGCTTGACTGGCTAGTTGCCGATAGTAGTTTGCCTCGGCTTCGGCAGGCCGGATATAGCCGATGGGTTCCAGCTGTCACTGATGGTCGTGCGCACGGTCTTGCCTGGCCTCACACCTTGCAATCCAAGGCGGCGCATCAGTCCCTCGACGGTACAACGCGCCACCGCCGTTCCCTCGCGAGCCAGTTGACGCCAGACCTTCACCGCGCCGTGGACTTGCATGTTGGACTGCCAGACACGCTCGATCTGAGGAGCGAGGAGGTCGTCGCCGTGCGCACGCGAACAGCGCTGTTGCGGATCGCGCCGAAGCGCCGCATACCGTCGATACCCAGACGGGAAATCTGCAGGATCTTGCAGATCGGCTCGCCCCCGAACGCATCCCGATGCGTATCAAAAAGAGCGGAAATGCTTCCCGATCTGGAAGCACCGGGGAGCGTTCACCGGACGCGAACAGACCAAGCCGAACACGGAATTCTGGTGCCATCGTTTACATCCTCTACAAATGGAAGATGGAAACGAGATCAGCACATGGGAGAGCCGCGGCCGCAAATAGCAGAAACCCCGGTAAGTACAKGTACTTACCGGGGCCTTGTCTACATAATTCTGCAGCTAAAAATCAGAACGGAATATCGTCGTCAGCGAAGTCGTCCATCGGCGGCGCCGACTGCGCCGGTGCCTGCTGCGGACGCTGCTGGCCATAACCGCCACCCTGCCCGCCCTGGCGCTGACCGCCGCCACCACCGCCGCCGCCGCCGTACTCCTGGCGCGGGGCTTGCTGGCGCTGCGGACGCTCGCCGCCACCGTAGTTG
>NZ_JBFULO010000503.1:0-2473 GCF_054049855.1 Stenotrophomonas sp. P5_B8
CCGCCTGCCCGGTCGCCGCGTGGAGATCAAGCATGCCGCCCTGCCCACGGGTATCGGGCCCGGCATCGGCTTCAAACAACTGGAACGGGATGCCGGCCTGGCGCAACCGGCAGCCCAGCAGCAGCCCGGCAGGACCGGCGCCGACGACCGCGATGCGGGGAAGAAGGGACACTGAAGGTCTCCGGGGCTTTAACATAGGCTCCTATGATTATCATCATAGGCCCCTATGTCAAATACCCGGAGTGAACGCATGGACCGACCCGACCCGAGGAACGTGCCGTCCTTCCTGATCAAGCGGGTGGCGCGCGAGCTGACCCGGATGGCCGAAACCGAGCTGCGCCCGCTTGGCCTGGGCATGGCCAGCCTGCCGGTGCTCGAAGCCCTCCGCCAGGGCAAGGCGGCCACCCAGTCCGAGCTGGCGCGGCTGCTACGCGTCGAACAGCCCTCGATGGCGCAGACCCTGGCACGGCTGGAGCGTGATCAGCTGATCCTCCGCTCCCCGGACCCACACCGCCCGCGCGCGCAGCGCATCGAACTCACCCCGCTTGCGCTGCAGCGATTGCCGCAGGCGCGCGAAATCCTCAACGAAGGCAATACCCGGATGCTGGCCGGCTTCAGCGTGGACGAAACCATGCTGCTGGCCACGTTCCTGCAGCGGCTCAGTGCCAACCTGGATCGCGACGCGTAACGCGCAAGCGCGTCATCCGCCGTAGCGGACCGCGTCAAGGAAGTTCTCCAACGCCTCCACGCGCACCGCACTGACCACGCCGGTTTCGGCGTGGTGCTCACGCGCCAGCGCGTCGGCAAAATCGAACGCCGTCGCGCCGCTCGCAAATGCGATCGGGTCCGGACGGGTCGGGTGAATCACCTGCCAGTGGTGGTCCTGGCACTGCACCTTGATCAACATGCTGATGGCTCCTGCTACGGCATCGGGCGTTCCATCCCTTGATCAGCACCATACGTCCGGCAGCAACGCCGGGATATCGGATTCGTCTGAAATCAGGACGCCTCTGACCGGCTGAAGCGGCGTCCCCTGATGGCGGTCAGCCGCCCGTGCCGAGGAACGCGAACGGTGCCGACGGCTGGAACTGCCCCAGCGCATCACCGGAGAACACATTGCGCTGGTCGGCGCCCAGGTCGAGCTTGAGCACGCGCGCGCCCTTGGAGAAATCGGCCTTGTTGAGATCCACCCAGAACGTATTGGGGGTCAGCGCGGACTCGAAGAAGTACAGCCTGCGCTTGTGGTCGGCCACGGTGCGCCATCGCGTTGAAGAAATATTGGGCTCATCCGGCGTGGTGATCCCAAAGGGCACCGACACGTTGCGGATAACGCTGAAGACACTGGCCAGCGCCACCACCGGGTCCTCGGCCTTGGGAATCGCATGAATGTAGAACCGGGCACGCGCGAAACGATCGGCGGAGCGGTTGGTGCCAGGCAGCATCACCGTGCCGCCGATCTGCTGCCAGTACGCATCGAGCGCCAGTTGCTGCGCGAACACCGGCGAGTTGGTCATCACCTGGTAGGCGCGATCGTGGTGGATCACCTGCCGGCCATCGACGTACTCGACGATCGCACTGTCGCCGCTGGCATCGGACAAGGACAGATGCAACGTCGCCAGCCGCGACTCGCCCGGCAGTTTGTCGGTCACCAGCGAATACGGCTCGCGCTGCAGTGCCGCCACCGCCTCGGCAACGGTGGCGAAATTGTCGAGCATGTACTGCGCCCACAACGAGATGGCCAGGCCTGGCTTGCGGCCGCGCTGCGCGGGGTATTCCGACTCGGCCAGCCATAGCAGATTGGCCGACAGACCGGCCTCGTTGAGCCCATCGGTGGTGGAAATGTCGTAGCCGCTGGCGACCACACTGCCGTACTTCGCCGTCCAGCGGATCGACTGCGGGCCGGCCTGCCCGGTGCGCGCGATGCCGCGCGGCAGCACCCACAGGTTGGTGGCGATATCGCTCTTCCAGTCCATCGAGCGCGCCGTGATCACATCCTGGTTGTCGCCCAGGTAGACCACCCGCGTGCACGCGTCCACCGGGGGCGCGGCGCAGACCAACGCGAGGGCAAGCAGGGAAATGCGCATACATGCGAATGACGTCATGGTCGTCTCCTGACAGGTCAATGGGCCGCCACGCCGGTCCCTTCCCACTCCGGCCGATGGCCCGGATCACACCGGAGCGGCGGTGATGGAGGGGTGAATCACTCCCTCGGATCGCCTCCTCACCCAACCTTGCCAGCGCCGGGCTACGCTGCGCGCACGCCCGGGAGTGCCGCCATGAAACCACTGTTCATTGCCTGCCTTGTCCTGATCCTGTCCGCCTGMAGCAGCCCCGCCCCGGTCCGCACCGCGATGCCCGGCGCCGATCGCGACCCGCATGGCTGCATCGGCTCGGCCGGGTACCGCTGGTGTGCGCGCACCCAACAGTGCGAACGGCCGTGGGAGCTGGCCAAGGCGCAGCAGCTGGACAACAG
>NZ_JBFULO010000504.1:0-2467 GCF_054049855.1 Stenotrophomonas sp. P5_B8
ATGTAGTAGTACTCATCAATATGTAGTAGTACTCATCAATCTGATCTTCCATCATGGCCTTGGTGCCGTGCTGCAGGATGACCGTCACTTCGAAGCCGAAGGTGGGGTCATAGCTACGCACGTTGGGAATGCCACCGGCGGCCAGGTGGCTGTGGCCATCTTCGTGCTGCAGGCCTTCACCGTTCAGCGTGGTGCGGCCGGCGGTGCCGCCGAGCAGGAAGCCACGGGTACGCATGTCCGCTGCCTGCCAGGCGATATCGCCCACGCGCTGGAAGCCGAACATGGAGTAGTAGATGTAGAACGGCAGCATCGGCACGTTGCTGACCGAGTAGCTGGTACCGGCGGCCATCCACGAGGCGATGGCGCCCGGCTCGCTGATGCCCTGCTGCAGCACCTGGCCGCTCTGGTCTTCGCGGTAGAACATGAGCTGGTCGGCGTCGACCGGCTTGTACTTCTGGCCGAAGGGCGCGTAGATGCCGATCTGGCGGAACAGGCCTTCCATGCCGAAGGTACGGGCTTCGTCGGCCACGATCGGCACGATGTGCGGGCCCAGTTCCTTGTCGCGCAGGGTGATGTTGAGGCTCTGCACGAAGGCCATGGTGGTGGAGTAGCTGCGCTCGCCGCTGCTCTTGAGCAGGCGCTCGTAGCTTTCCAGCTTGGGTGCGTTGAAGCTCTTGGTGGCCTTGCGACGGCGCTGCGGCAGGTAACCACCCAGGGCGGCGCGGCGTTCCTGCAGGTACTTCACTTCCGGCGAATCCGGGCCCGGGTGGTAGAACGGCACCTGGCCGTCGGCCAGCTGGGCGTCGGTCACCGGGATGTTGAAGCGGTCGCGGAAGTGGCGGACGGCGTCGTCGTCCAGCTTCTTGGTCTGGTGGGTCGGGTTCAGTGCTTCGCCCGCGCTGCCCATGCCGTAGCCCTTGACCGTCTTGGCCAGGATCACAGTGGGCATGCCCTTGGTGTTCACGGCTTCGTGGTAGGCGGCATACACCTTGTGCGGGTCGTGGCCACCACGGTTGAGGCGCCAGATGTCGTCGTCGGACAGGCCGGCGACCATGGCTGCGGTTTCCGGGTACTTGCCGAAGAAATGCTCGCGCGTGTACGCGCCGCCGAAGGCCTTGCAGTTCTGGTACTCGCCGTCGACGGTTTCCATCATCAGCTTGCGCAGGACGCCGTTGGTGTCCTTGGCCAGCAGGGCATCCCAGTAACCGCCCCACAGCAGCTTGATGACATTCCAGCCGCCGCCACGGAACACGCCTTCCAGTTCCTGGATGATCTTGCCGTTGCCGCGCACCGGGCCATCGAGGCGCTGCAGGTTGCAGTTGACCACGAAGATCAGGTTGTCCAGTCCTTCACGGCCGGCCAGGGCGATGGCGCCGAGGGTTTCCGGCTCGTCGCTCTCGCCGTCGCCGATGAAGCACCACACCTTGCGGTCGGACTTTTCGATCAGGCCACGGTTTTCCAGGTAACGCAGGAACTGCGCCTGGTAGATGGCGGCGAGCGGGCCCAGGCCCATGGACACGGTGGGGGTCTGCCAGTAATCGGGCATCAGCCACGGGTGCGGGTAGCTGGACAGGCCGCCACCGTCGACTTCCATGCGGAACTTGTCCAGCTGCTGCTCGTCGATGCGGCCTTCCAAGAAGGAGCGCGCATAGATGCCCGGGGCGCTGTGGCCCTGGATGAAGAGCAGGTCGCCGGGATGGTTGTCGCTGGGGGCGCGCCAGAAGTGGTTGAAGCCCACGTCATACAGCGTGGCGCCGGAGGCGAAGGAGGCGATGTGGCCGCCCAGGTCGCCGGGCTTGCGGTTGGCGCGCACGACGGTGGCCATCGCGTTCCAGCGGATGATGGAACGAATGCGCCATTCCAGTTCGGCGTTGCCCGGGCTCTTGGCCTCCAGGGTCGGCGCGATGGTGTTCACGTACTCGGTGGTGGGAGAGAACGGCAGGTACGCGCCCGAACGACGGGTCAGCTCCACCATGCCTTCCAACAGTTGATGCGCGCGCTCAGGGCCCTCGACATCAATTACGGCCTTCAGCGACTCGATCCATTCCTGGGTTTCCACAGGATTCGGGTCGTTGTTCAGCACCTCGTTCAACCAGTTCATTTGCGCTCCCATGACCGCACGCACGCGCGCGACTGTTTTAGATTTCTAGCCGCAAAGTGTAGCGCACCAAGGGGTTTGCTTACTTCGCTACGGGTGCGTATGGAGGGGGATGGGGCTGTCTTTGGGACAGTGGGGGGACAGGTTGGGGGTGTGGGGGCGTGGTTCCACGCGGGGTTTTGGCTGGGTTTGTGCGATGGGTGGGGTGTTGAAGGGGGACGGTGCGGGCGTGTGGGGCGTTTGTGGGGTGGGGGTTGGCGTGGTGGGGTTGGTGTGGAACATGGTGGTTGTGGGGGAGTGTGGTGGGGACTGTTCCATGCCGGGTACGCAGCGTCGCGGTGGCGGAGGTGGGTTGGCCTTCGGAAGGGC
>NZ_JBFULO010000505.1:0-2461 GCF_054049855.1 Stenotrophomonas sp. P5_B8
CAGCTGAGCCCGGCCCGCCGGTGCAGCTGACTGCATCGGCGCTTTACGTTCGGCGCGCGGGTGCTGACCGGCGCCGGTGCGGGCGCGTACACTTGCCACTGCGCAATCGGATCCCTGCAGCCGAGCACGGCTCGGCTCTACCCCCATGACAGAAGACACTTTCCGCATGACCAGCCACCGTCCGTACCTGTTGCGGGCACTGGTGGAATGGATCAACGACAACGACCTGACGCCGCACATCCTGGTGGACGCCGGCATGCCCGGCGTGCAGGTGCCGCAGAGCGCGGTCAAGGACGGCAGGGTGGTGTTGAACATCGCCGAACGTGCCGTCGTACGCCTGCATATCGACAATGACAGCGTGAGCTTCTCGGCCCGCTTCTCCGGGACCAGTTATCCGGTGCAGGTGCCGATTTCGGCCGTGCTGGCGGTGTATGCCCGCGAGACGGGGCAGGGCATGGCCCTGCCCGATGACATCCCCGGCCACGATCCCGGCCCGGACGACGAGCTGCCGCCCGACGACAGCCCGACCCCGCCGGACGACGCGCCGCCCAAGCCGAGCGGCCGCCCGCATCTGCGCGTAGTCAAATAAAGCACCCGTGGCCGCCGCAAGGCGGCCATTTTTGTTGGGGGCGCCTACGCAGGGTCGGCTGCTCAGACGTCCTCGGCGCCGCCGGTATCCACGCCGCGCCGGATCTCGCTGATCCGCGCCGCCGACGGTCCCACGAACGCCACCAGCTCATCGCCACGCAGCACCATGCGGCCCGTGTGGCGGTCCACGCCATCGTGCGAGTACTCGAACTTGAAGGTGCGCTCCCAGCCCAGCCAGCCGTTGGGCTTGCGGCATACGCGCAGGCCGGTGCCGTGCACGCTCTGGTCCAGCCATTGCACATCGGCGGCACGGCAGGCGTTGCGGCCCAGCTCGCCGGCACGCTCGGCGGCCGCACGCGAGGCGTTCCAAAACGCGTAGGCGAACGCACCGGCAATCATCAACAGGATCAAACTGGGCATCGGTGACTCGGTGCGGTCAGGGAGGTCGAACCTCCAAGATGGCGACGAACGCGGCGCGGATCAAGCCTTGCGCGTGGTACGCGCTAGGAGGTCTGCGGCGACTGCACCGGGGGCGTCGTTGCCGGTGCTGGCGGCGTCGGCGCCGGTGGCAGCGCGCGCGCGCCGGGGTGGGGCGACGCCGGCGGCGGCGTTGGTGTTCCCTGCGGAACCCATGGCGGTGCCGACGTGCCTGCCGGGTCCGGTGGCGGCATCGGCGCCATCGACGGCGCGGTGGCCACCAGCTTCAGCAGGGCAGCCCAGTCCTGGCGGTTGAAGCTGCATTCTTCCTCGCGGCCGGGTGTGCAGCCCGGGTCCACCCCGTCGCTGGTGCTCGCCTTGGCCGGCGGCAGCTCGATCCGGCCGCTACGGTCCAGGTCAAGCTTGCGCATCGCCACCGTGTTCATCACATTGCCGCCGATCAGGTACAGGGTGCGATCACCGCCCATGTTGGCAGCGATCACCACCTCGCAATGCGATTTCCAATGCGTCACCGCGCCGCTGCCCAGCGACTGCACCAGGCCGCTGTAGCTCAAGGTTTCGCGCCGATCGCGGAGGTAGCACAGCAGGTCACCGGGCGCCGGTTTTTCCTGCGTCGGATCGGCCATCCGATACGGTCCGCTGTTCTGGTAGGCCGCACGGATGTAGTCGATGTGGCGCGGCGAGCGGGTGAAGCCGGGCACGCTGGCGCGGGTCATGACCCAGGAAATGAAGGCGGCCGACCACGGGTTGTCGACCAGAAACGCCCGGCAGTCGCTGTCGGTGTAGCGCGTCCCCGGCGGGGCCATGCAGCTCGACGCGCCCGGCTGGCTGCCCATCGGCGACAACGTGCCGCTCTGCCGCCAGTAACCGACCACCCGCTGCCAGGCAACCAGACCATTGTCGGCCAGGTGGACGTCCTCGGCTTCGGTCACGCTCRGGCTCGCCGCACGGCCATCGCGATCGATGAACGGCCGATACCACAGGCGATGCTCGTTGCAGGCGGTGTTGACGATGCTCACCGCCAACGGGCTCAACCCGAATCGCGGCGGGATATCGCAGACCTCGGCGGCGGACGCGGTGGCCGGCAGCAACGTCACCAGCGGCGACAGGCATGCAAGCAGGAGCAAGGGGCGCATGCGCGCTCTCCGGGGTGGGGGCAGGGCAAGCCTCGCAGACCCGGTCTGCCGGGGCCGTGAAAACAGCGAGGCAGATGCGCGCGTCCGCTGCGTCGTCGAGCGCCGAACCCTGGCGGCATGCCTGCGTGACCGCCGCGTCGCGCACCGGTCGTGCCGGCCGTTGGCCGGCTCTCGACCCATGCGCGAAGCCGACCAACGGCCGGCACGACCGGTGCAGGCCGCTCAAGCCGGCGGCGGGCCCAATTTCAACGACAGATCGATCGCCTGCACGTGCTTGGTCAGCCCGCCAATGGAGATGC
>NZ_JBFULO010000506.1:0-2451 GCF_054049855.1 Stenotrophomonas sp. P5_B8
TCCCGGAGATGGGCGCTGAAGGCCTGGGCGTCGCCTCGGCCACGATGATGTGGATCCAGGCGCTGTGTTTTGCCGGTTACCTGTTCAAGACCAAGCGCTTTGCGCACCTGCAGCTGTTCTCGCATTTCGAGGCGCCGCGCTGGGCCGCGATCTGGGACCTGCTGCGCACCGGCCTGCCGATCGGCATCACCGTGCTGATGGAAGGCGGGCTGTTCATCGTCACCGCGCTGCTGATCGGTCGCCTGGGCGCCACCGAAGCGGCCTCGCACCAGATCGCGATCAACGTCGCCCAGCTGTGCTTCATGATCCCGATGGGCGTGGCCGAGGCCACCACCGTGCGCGTCGGCCACGCGGTCGGCAGCGGCAACGGGCTGGGCGTGCGCCGCGCGGCCATCGCCGGGCTGGTGATCATCCTGGGCACGCAGACGCTTTCGGCGCTGGTGCTGTTGTTCGGGCACGACGCCATCGTCGGGGTCTACACCGCCGACATGGGCGTGGCCGCGCTGGCCTCCACACTGCTGCTGTATGCGGCTGCGTTCCAGTTCCCCGATGGCATCCAGGTGCTCTCGGCCGGCGCGCTGCGCGGTCTCAAGGACACCCGCGTGCCGATGTTCATCGCCATGTTCTCGTACTGGGGCCTGGGCATGCCGCTGGGCGCCGGGCTCGGCCTCGGGCTGGGCATGGGGCCGCAGGGCATGTGGCTGGGCCTGATCCTGGGCCTGACCGCCGCGGCCATCCTGATGGCATGGCGGCTGCACGTCAGCAGCCGGCGTGTCGGCAGCCCCATCACCACGGCGGCGTGACATGCGCCGCCTGACGACCCCCTTACTTGTGTCCGATGCCGGGCTGCCCGGCAACGGCTATGCTGGCACTACGGCAAGAAGCCAACTGGAGTTTTCCCCATGAACCAACCCGCGCGTCGCAATCCCGTCGCCAGCTTCTTCATCGGGCTGTGGGATGTGATGAACTTTACCCGCAGGCTGATCCTCAACCTGGTCTTCTTCGGCCTGCTGTTGCTGGTGCTGATCCTGTTCGTCGTCGCGATGGGCAAGAGCGCCACCGCGGGCAAGTCGCTGCAGGACCGCACCACCCTGGTGATCGCGCCGGAAGGCAAGCTGGTCGAGCAGTACAGTGCCGATCCGGTCAGCCGCGCGCTGGCCAAGGCCGTGGGCGACAACGGCGCCGACGAGGTGCAGCTGCGCGACCTCATCCGCGCGATCGAAGCCGCCCGCGACGACAAGAAGATCGAACGCGTCGTGTTGCAGCTGGACAAGCTGCAGCCCAGCGGTTTCGCCTCGATGCGCGAAGTGGTCGCCGCGCTGCAGGACCTGCGTGCCTCGGGCAAGCAGGTGGTGGCCTTCAGCGAGAACATGAGCCAGTCGCAGTACCTGCTGGCCGCGCAGGCCAACGAGGTCTATCTGGACCCGATGGGCGGCGTGGTGCTGGAAGGCCTCGGCCGTTACCGCCAGTACTTCCGCACCGGCCTGCAGGACAAGCTGGGCGTGGACGTGCATCTGTTCAAGGTGGGCGAGTACAAGTCCGCCGCCGAGCCGTACGTGCTCGATGCGGCCTCGGCGCAGGCCAAGGAAGCGGATCTGTTCTGGATGACCGATGTGTGGCAGCGCTACCTGGGCGACATCGCCAAGGCACGCAAGCTCGATGCCGCACAGCTGGCCGCCGGCATCGACACCATGCCCGAGGGCATCGCCGCCGCCGGTGGCGACCTGGCCAAGTTCGCCCTGCAGCAGAAGCTGGTCGATGGCCTGAAGACCCGTGAGGAAGTCGAAGACCTGCTGGCCGATCGTGGCGTGGCCGATGAAGACGCCGATGGCGGCTTCCGCAGCGTCAACCTGGACAGCTACCTGTCGGTGCTCGATACCCGTCGTTCGCCGGTGGACTCGCGTCCGCAGGTGGCGGTGATCGTGGCGGCCGGTGAAATCGCCGGTGGCGACCTGCCGGCCGGTCGCGTCGGTGGCGTGTCGACCTCGGCGCTGCTGCGCGAAGCGCGCGACGACAAGGACGTGAAGGCCGTGGTGCTGCGCGTGGATTCGCCGGGCGGTGAAGTGTTCGCCTCCGAGCAGATCCGTCGCGAAGTGGTCGCGCTGAAGGCCGCCGGCAAGCCGGTGGTGGTGTCGATGGGGGATCTGGCAGCGTCCGGTGGTTACTGGATCAGCATGAACGCCGACCGCATCTACGCCGATCCGTCGACCATCACCGGGTCGATCGGCATCTTCGGCATGATCCCGAACGTGGCCCGTTCGCTGGACAAGATCGGCGTGCACACCGATGGCGTGGGCACCACCCGCTTCGCCGGTGCGTTCGACATGACCCGTCCGATGGATCCGGCCGTGGGCCAGGTGATCCAGTCGGTGATCAACAAGGGCTACGCCGATTTCACCGGCAAGGTCGCCGACGCCCGCAACAAGCCGGTCGAGGCGGTCGATGAAGTCG
>NZ_JBFULO010000507.1:0-2440 GCF_054049855.1 Stenotrophomonas sp. P5_B8
GGCCAGGATGTGGGTCGCGATGCGATCCAGGAACCAGCGGTCATGCGAAATCACGAAGGTGTTGCCCGGGAACTCCAGCAGCGCATCTTCCAGCGCACGCAGGGTTTCGATGTCCAGATCGTTGGACGGTTCATCGAGCAGCAGCACGTTGCCACCCTGCAGCAGGGTCTTGGCCATGTGCAGGCGGCCACGCTCACCACCGGACAGCGAACCGACCAGCTTCTGCTGGTCCTGGCCCTTGAAGTTGAAGCGGCCGATGTAGGCGCGCGACTGGATCTCCACGCCATTGATGTTGAGGATGTCCAGGCCGCCGGCGATTTCCTGGAAGACGTTGTGGTTGCCCTCCAGCGCGTCGCGGCTCTGGTCCACATAGGACAGCTTCACGGTCGGGCCGACCACGATCTCGCCGGTATCGGGCTTTTCCTGGCCGGTGATCATCTTGAACAGGGTCGACTTACCGGCACCGTTGGGGCCGATGATGCCCACGATCGCGCCACCGGGCACCAGGAAGTTCAAGTCGTCGAACAGCAGGCGGTCGCCGAACTTCTTGGAGACGTTCTTGAATTCCATCACCGCATTGCCCAGGCGCTCGCCCGGCGGGATGAAGATTTCATTGGTCTCGTTGCGCTTCTGGTAATCCACCGACTGCAGTTCTTCCAGGCGGGCCAGACGGGCCTTGCCCTTGGTACGGCCGCCCTTGGCATTCTGGCGCGACCATTCCAGTTCCTTCTGGATCGCCTTCTGGCGGGACTTTTCCTGGTTGTCTTCCTGACGCAGGCGGTCGTCCTTCTGGGTCAGCCAGTCGGTGTAGTTGCCCTTCCACGGAATGCCGCGGCCGCGGTCCAGTTCCAGGATCCACTCGGCGGCGTTGTCCAGGAAGTAGCGATCATGGGTGACGGCCACGACGGTGCCGGTGTAGCGCGCCAGGAACTGTTCCAGCCATTCCACGGACTCGGCGTCCAGGTGGTTGGTCGGTTCGTCGAGCAGCAGCATGTCCGGCTTCTGCAGCAGCAAGCGGCACAGCGCCACGCGGCGCTTTTCACCGCCGGACAGGGTGCCCACGACGGCCTCCCACGGCGGCAGGCGCAGGGCATCGGCCGCCACGTCCAGCTGGTTTTCCAGGGTGTGCGCATCGCCGGCGGCCAGGATCGCCTCCAGGCGCTCCTGTTCCTTGGCCAGCTTGTCGAAGTCGGCGCCTTCCTCGGCATAGGCCAGGTAGACGGCGTCCAGCTGGGCCTGGGCCTGCAGCACTTCGCCGACGCCTTCCTCGACCGCTTCACGCACGGTCTTGGTCGGGTCCAGCTCCGGTTCCTGGGCCAGGTAACCGACCTTGATGCCGGCCTGCGGGCGGGCTTCGCCCTCGAAGTCGGTGTCCACGCCGGCCATGATCTTCAGCACCGTGGACTTGCCGGAGCCGTTCAGGCCCAGCAGGCCGATCTTGGCACCCGGGAAGAACGACAGCGAGATGTCCTTGATGATCTGCCGCTTGGGCGGGACCACCTTGCTGACGCGGTTCATGGTGTAGATGTATTGCGAGGACATGAGGTCTCCGAAGGCGCAACCCTGAGCCCGTTCCGAGCGGAACAGGAACAGATGGATAAAAGGGGTACCCCCGATTATAGCCGGAAGCGATGACAGCCGCCGGTGGCCCCATGGGGCGGGGCTTGCCGCCGCCTGAATGGGCGGTCAAACGGCATAAACTGGAAACCGTTTCCAGCCGGAGACCGTTCAGATGACCTGCGCATGATGGAGCCATCAATCCACCAAGCGAGGCCAATCATGAGCATCAATCGATTTGTGGTCGGGGCCGTCGCCTCGCTGCTTGCCCTGGGTGCAGTGGCCCCGGCCTTCGCCGACGACGACCATCGTKGCCGTGGGCATGACCGCCACGACCGTCATGACGATCGCCGTTACGACCGTCATGATCGCCGCGACTGGCGCGATGACCGCCGCGAGGCGCGGCATGATCGCCGCTACTACGACAACCGCGGCCACTACCGCCCGGCGCCGCCGCCGCCGCGCGTGGTCTATCGTCCGGGACCCGGTCGCGGCTATGGGTGGGCGCGCGGTCACCGCTACAACGAGTACTACCGTGGCCCGGTCTACGTGGTCAACGACTACAACCGCTACTCGGTCCGTCGCCCGCCGTATGGCCACCACTGGATCCGCGATGACCGCGGCAACCTGCTGCTGGTCGCCATCGCTACCGGCATCATCGCCGACTACGTGATCAACAGCCGGTAAGCCGGCAGTTTCTGGCCACCTCATGCGGCGCCCTCCGGGGCGCCGTATGTCGTTCGGATATCGCGTGGCATGGCTTGGAAGAGCTTCTTCTTCTATGTGCGTTCCATGCGCTTGGCGTGCGTTGAGCTTTTTCAGACGCGGCCGTCGGTGGGTCGGGCGCTGGGCCCCCATGCCCTTGGAGGCGAAATAAAGGAGG
>NZ_JBFULO010000508.1:0-2419 GCF_054049855.1 Stenotrophomonas sp. P5_B8
GTACAGGAAGGTCGGCTGGCCTTCGGAACCTTCGGCGTAGCGGGCCTTTTCGACCTTGCCGCAGACCATGCCGTCCTTGCCGACCGAGCGCGGTGCCATCTCCGGCGGGATCATTTCAGCCGACTGGGCGAAAGCGGACGAGGCGGAGGTGGCGAGAACGGCAACCGAGAACAGCGCAAGCAGGGACTTCATCGGGAAAAATCTCCGGGGAAAATGGACGAATTGGCCCGGCCTTGGGCAGCCCTACACAGCMGGGTCCTGAAGCAGCTATCGGCCGTCCTGGACGGAACTGAAGAACTTTTTTCACCCCGCGTCCACGCGGTGGTGAGCGGAGCGGGCACGATCAGGCAGCAGCGTCTTCGACGTGGCTGGGCTGGCCCATGTCGGCGCTGTCGAGCAGGGTTTCGATATCCAGCAGGATCAGCATGCGATCGTCCTGGGTGCCGATGCCGGAAATGAAGCGGGTATCGACGGCGGCGCCAAACTCGGGGGTGGGGCGGATCTGGTCGGCGCTGAGCGGGATGACGTCGGAGACGCTGTCCACGACGATGCCGACCACGCGGTCTTCGACGTTGAGCACGATCATGACGGTGAAGGCATCGTAGGTGGCCTTTTCCAGGCGCAGCTTCAGGCGCAGGTCGATGACCGGGACGATGGTGCCGCGCAGGTTGATGACGCCCTTGATGTAATCCGGTGCGTCGGGAACGCGGGTGACCGAGTCGTAGCCGCGGATTTCCTGCACCTTGAGGATATCCACGCCGTAGTGCTCGGCGCCGAGGGTGAAGCTGAGGTACTCACCACCGCTGCTGGCGGCATTTAGGTTGCTGTCGTTCATCGAAGGAATCCTGGGTCGGGCGTGGCGGTAGAAAAACCGGGCGTCACGCTGGATATCGGCCTGGATGGGGGCGACTTTAGAGGGGGTGTGGCGAGCGAGGTCCAGCGATTCGCTGCTGACGCGCGCCGCCCGCCCTGACACCTTGCCGCGACCGGATGGGAGAAGCCGCCCCGATGATTGGGGGAGGGTAGTGCCGAGCCAWGCTCGGCACCTCAACCAAACCCCCAAWGCCCCGCGTGCTCTTGATCTCAACGCGGTGAAAGCGATCTCTCGAAGGCCGGTACGGGTGGGTTGGCGGGACCGTCATGCGCCATGGATGGCGTATGCGAGCTTACAGGGGTGWAGGCGCATTGCTTGCGAGGCACTGCCTCGCATACGACTGAACGGACAGCCGCCAGCGGCTGGACCGGGCCGCGGAGCGGGACTTGCAGCGTGTCCCGCCAACCCACCCGTACCGACCCGGCGCSGCACACTCGCACCGCTGCTTGGCCGTTGCCGTTGCCGCTGGCAAAAAACCAATCCCTCAACTCTCCCCGTTCTTGCGCGCACTGCGCTGCCGGTCGATGCGGAAGATATAGCGCTGGATCGCGCTGTCCCCACCGCGCGGCAGGTTGTCAAAGCGCATCCCCACGCGCTTCATCTCCACCCCGTTGGGCAGCTTCACCGCCAGCTGGTTGCAGACGATCAACGACACCTCCAGCGGACCGCTGTCGGGCATGTCCAGCCGCGCCTGGTAGCGCTTCTGCATTGAAAACACATTGCAGTCCGGCGGCACCGTCACCGCCAGGCCACCGCCGCTGATGTCCACCACCCGCAGGTTCAGCGCCTCGCTGCGATCCTCGTTGACCGGAAAACGCACGTGCGGCGAATCGGTGATCGGCGTCTCCAGCCGGTACAGCTCACGCCGCTGCAGATGCACCAGCTCACTGGGGAAGGCCACCCGGAAGGCCACRTGGCCGCTGCCGCCGGTCCGTTCAAGATGATCCAGCCGGAACCGCACCATCACCCGGTCCAGCTGTGCAAAACACAGCAGATGCCCGGCCTCTTCGGCCGCCCGGTTGGCGGGCTCGGAGGGACTACCGTCCAGCAATAGCCAATCCTCGTCCTCGTCCAGCTCCAGGATCGCCGTCGGGAAGGACTGGTCGCGGCCGCCCAGGTGCGCGTTGATCAGCGAACGCTGGTCGATCAGCGCCTGCAACAACTGGCGGATCTGCCGGGGATTGCGGACCAGGTAACGATCATCCGTGCCGTCATCGTGGGCGGCATGGGTTCCGTCGTGTGCGTCAAGGCTGCCTTCGGACATGGACTCTTGCTGTGTTGGGCGGGCGCCGTCGGCGAAGATTGCCGGGGCTCTGTCCGTTTATCGGCAGTAGTTCACGTTTATGTAGGGGGAATTGTGCGCCGTCCGACTGCGCTGTCCGGCCAGGTCGGCATCAGTCGCACCGTGACGCGGTATGTCGGCGTGCAAAACGACGACACCCCGCCGGAGCGGGGTGTCGTGGGCATCACGCAAACCAACGGCAGGCCATCAGAACTCCTGCCAGTCGCCTTCGTTGGCCAGCACCGGCTCGCGTACCGCCGTGC
>NZ_JBFULO010000509.1:0-2414 GCF_054049855.1 Stenotrophomonas sp. P5_B8
CCACTGCACAGCGTGACGTGGCCCGTATTGCCGGCGCCGCGCTGGCCGACCCGGCGGCTGCGGTCGGGCGGGTCGCCCGGCGCACGTTGACCGCCGGCAGCCTGCTCTCGGCCAACGACCTGGTCGCCCAACGCCTGGTCCGTCGCGGCGACAGCGTCGCGCTGGTGTCGCGGATCGGCGGGGTCGAAGTGCGTGTCGCGGGCAAGGCCATGGCCGACGCCGGTGAAAATGAACGCGTTTCGGTGGAGAATCTGTCCTCGCGGAAGATCGTGCAGGGCACCGTGGCGGCCAGTGGCGACGTTTTTGTGACGCGCTGAGCACAATACTGAACCGGCGGCGGAAATCGGTAAAAAAACCGCATAACCCCCTAAAGATGGCGGTCCCCATGCCGTTATCCCTTGTGAACCGCAACTCCAGGACAACTCCATGAGCCAGAAAATCGACGGCAACCTGCAGGCCACCGCCCATCTGCGCAGCGTCAGCCTTGGCACCAAGCCGGCCGCCAGCACCGATTCGCCGACGCGTCCGGTTGAAGCAGCGGACAGCCTGCGCCTGACCGGCGAGGCCACCAGCCTGCAGGCCCTGCAGCGCGAGCTGAGCACCGCCCCGGCGATCGACGCCGGCCGTGTGCAGGCCGTGCGCGAGTCGCTGCAGAACGGCACCTACAAGATCAATCCCGACGCGATCGCTTCGCGCATGCTCGATCTGGACCAGCAGCTGCAGGGATGAACCTGGCGATGAGCGAGCCATTGCAGCGCCTCAGCGATGCCTTGGACGTCGAACGCCAGGCATTGGTCGAGCATGACGTGCAGGCGTTGATCCGTGCCACCGGCGCCAAGCTCGAAGCGCTGCGCGCCCTTGAGGCCGTGCTGCCGGTCGGTCAGGGCGAACGCCTGCAGGAGCTGGCCGAACGCAACCGCGCCAACGGCGTGCTGTTGTCGCGCCGCCGCCGCGAGGTCAACTGGGCGCTGCGCCAGCTGGGCCGCAGCGAAGAATCCTCGGCTTACGACGCCAAGGGCCAGTCCCACACGCTGCATACGCGACGGCCGCTCGCCGTCGCCTGATCCGGCCCCGCGTGGGCCGTACGCGCGTGCACGGGCTTCCGTCGCGCGGACCAACGCGTATATTGGGCGCCTGTTTCGACTGCCCGATGTGACCGTGACCGCTTCTTCCAACCTTGTCACCGCGCCGCTGCCACCGCAGCAGGTCCTGCTCGCCCTGTTCGAGCGGGTCAACGAAGGCATGCTGCTGTTCCGCGAGGATGGCAGCGTGGCCTTGGCCAACGCCGCCGTCAGCGAGATGCTCGGCCAGGCCGAGGACGCGGCCGGTCTGGGTGCGGCGCAATGGCTGCGTCAGCTGCTGCCGCCCGATGCGCTGGAACATGCGCGCCAGCACGGTCACTGGAACGGCAGCCTGCCGGTGGGTGAGCGCATGGTCATCGCCCATGTCTACCACCACGATGAAGCCGGCCAGCGCCATTACCTGGCCCTGTTCCGCCGCATCGAAGGCCAGGAAGACTACGAGCGCGAACTGCAGCAGCGCCATGCCGAGCTTCGCCAGGCCTACCTGCGCCTCAACGGCACCCAGGAAAAGCTGCTGCAGTCCGAGAAGATGGCCTCCATCGGCCAGCTCGCCGCCGGCGTCGCGCACGAGATCAACAACCCGATCGGCTACGTGCACTCCAACCTGGGCAGCCTGCAGGAGTACCTGCGCAGTCTGTTCACCGTGATCGAAGCCTACGAGCGCGCCCTGCGCGCACCCGATCCCAAGGCGCTGATCCCGGAAATCGACGACATCCGCACCCGCTTCGACATCGACTTCATCAGCCGCGACCTGCCGCAGCTGATGGCCGAATCGCGCGAGGGCATCGAGCGGGTGACCCGGATCGTGCGCGACCTCAAGGACTTCTCGTATTCCGGCCGTGATGAATCCTGGAAGCTGGTCGACCTGCATTCCGGCCTCGAATCGACGATCAACATCATCTGGAACGAGCTCAAGTACAAGGTCACCCTGCAGCGCGAGTTCGGCCAGCTGCCGCTGGTGGAATGCCTGCCGTCCGAGCTCAACCAGGTCTACATGAACCTGCTGCTCAACGCTGGCCATGCCATCGCCGACCGCGGCACGATCACGGTGCGCACCGGCGTGGACGGGGAGCATGTCTGGGTGGAGTTCGAAGACACCGGCGGCGGCATCTCGCCGGAACTGCGCCAGCGCATCTTCGATCCGTTCTTCACCACCAAGCCGGTCGGCAGCGGCACCGGCCTGGGCCTGTCGATCTCCTACAGCATCATCAACAAGCACCACGGCCGCATCGACCTGGACAGCACCCCGGGGCAGGGCTCCAGGTTCCGCCTGGTGCTGCCGATCAAACAGCCGCGCTGACCCGCACGTAGAGCCGACCGTTGGTCGGCTGC
>NZ_JBFULO010000510.1:0-2412 GCF_054049855.1 Stenotrophomonas sp. P5_B8
GTGCGCCATGGCCAAACGTTTCGCTACCGATGCCGGTTTCAACATCTGCAACGAGGCGCTGCAGATCCACGGTGGCTACGGCTATATCCGCGAATACCCGATCGAACGTCTGCTGCGCGATTCGCGCGTGCACCAGATCCTGGAAGGCACCAACGAGATCATGCGGGTGATCGTGGCCCGCCACCTGCTCAACACCGAAGAGGAACTGCGATGATGGATTGGCGTACGCATGAACATGTCGGCCTGAAGGTCGAGGCCGACGGCCACGTCGCGGTCATCACGCTCAACAAGCCGCCGGCCCACACCTGGACCGTGCACAGCTTGTCCGCGCTGCGCGACCTGGTTGGTGCGCTCAATGCCGACAAGGCCATCTACGCCCTGGTGATCACCGGTGACGGCGAGAAGTTCTTCTCGGCCGGTGCCGACCTGAAGCAGTTCGCGTCAGGCGACAAGGCTGCCGCACGCGAAGCCGCACGCCGCTTCGGTGAAGCCTTTGAAGCCTTGTCCGGTTTCCGTGGCGTGTCCATCGCCGCGATCAACGGCTATGCGATGGGCGGCGGCCTGGAATGTGCGCTGGCCTGCGACCTGCGCATCATCGAAGAACACGCCCAGGTTGCATTGCCGGAGGCCACCGTCGGCCTGCTGCCGTGCGCCGGCGGCACCCAGAACCTGCCGCGCCTGGTCGGCGAAGGCTGGGCCAAGCGCATGATCCTGCTCGGCGAGCGCATCGATGCAGACACCGCGCTGCGCATCGGCCTGGTCGAAGAGAAGGTCGGCAAGGGTGCCGCCAAGGCGCTGGCGCTGGAGTGGGCGCACAAGGCCGGCAAGCAGAGCCCGACCAGCATCGCCGCCTGCAAGACCCTGGTGCAGGCCACCCGCACCGGCACCCATGGCTCGGCGCTGGTGGCCGAGCGCGAAGCCTTCGTCGATCTGTTCGACAGCGCCGACCAGGTCGAGGGCGTGAGCGCCTTCCTGGAAAAGCGCGCCGCGCAGTGGAAGAACGCATGAGCAGCGCCGACGCCAGCGACGAAGCACCGGTGCTGTTCGAAGAGCGCGCTGCCGACAATGGCACGCGCATCGGCATCGCCACGCTCAATGCCCCGCGCACGCTCAATGGCTTCTCGTTGCCGATGGCGCACCTGCTGCGCGAGCGGCTGCAGGCCTGGGCCAACGATGACGGCATCGCGTTGGTGGTGTTGCAGGGCGCGGGCGAGAAAGCCTTCTGCGCCGGCGGTGACCTGCACAGCCTGTATCGCAGCATGGTCGACTACCGCGCCAGCGGCAGCACCGACATCCGCGACAACGTCTATGCCGCCGAATTCTTCGACGTCGAGTATCGCGTCGATTACGCCATCCACACCTATCCCAAGCCGATCCTGTGCTGGGGCCATGGCATCGTCATGGGCGGTGGCATCGGACTGATGTCCGGCGCCAGCCACCGCGTGGTCAGCGAGCGCTCCAGGCTGGCGTTCCCTGAGATCACCGTGGGCCTGTTCCCCGACGTGGGCGGCAGCTGGTTGCTGCCGCGCGTGCCGGGCCGGGGCGGCTTGTTCCTGGCGTTGACTGGCGCACCGCTCAATGCCGGCGATGCCATCTATGCCGGCCTGGCCGATATCCACATCGCCGAGGCGCAGCGCGAGGCCGTGCTCGCCGCCCTCGCCGAGGTGCATTGGAGCACCGAGGCCAAGCGTAACCACGACCAGCTCAGCGCACTGCTGCAGCAGCATGCCAGCGACGCGGCCACCGGCCCGCTGCTGCGCAACGCGGCCGCCATCGATGCGCTGTGTGACGGCGACGATGTGGTTGCCATCGTCGATGCGGTCCTCGCGTTGGAGACCGAGGACGCCTGGCTGAAAACCGCACAGGCCATGCTCGCCGCCGGTGCGCCCGGCTCGGCCCGGCTTGCCTTCGAGCTGCAGCGCCTGGCCGAGGGCCTGTCGCTGGCCGAGGTCTATCGCCTCGAGTACATCGCCGCCCTGCATGCCGCCGCCCACGGCGATTTCGCCGAAGGCATCCGCGCCCTGTTGATCGACAAGGACCGCAACCCGCAGTGGCAGCCACGCGCCCTGGCTGACGCCACCGCGCCGTGGGCCCAGACCTTCTTCGCATCCCCCTGGTCTGACGCCGCGCATCCGCTCGCCGACCTCGGTACCACCGTTCCTGAAAGGAGCCTCGCATGAGCCGTATTGCATTCATCGGGTTGGGCAACATGGGTGGCCCGATGGCCGCCAACCTGGCCAAGGCTGGCCACGCCGTGCGCGTGTTCGACCTGGTGCCTGCCGCCGTGCAGGCGGCGGTCGACGCCGGCGCCGCCGCCGCGCACTCCGCGCTGGATACGCTGACCGACGCCGAGATCGTGATCTCAATGCTGCCGGCCAGCCGCCATGTCGAAGGTGTCTACCTCGGTGATGA
>NZ_JBFULO010000511.1:0-2395 GCF_054049855.1 Stenotrophomonas sp. P5_B8
CATCGGAATAGTCACGCGCCTGCTGTAGCACGAAGCGATCACGCGGATGGATCACCTCGTAATGGGTGACGCTGCGACCGTAAGCCTCGGGGGCACAGACGTCGCTGATCGCGCAGGCCCCGACCTCATCGGCGGTGGGTTTGCGCTGCGGCGGGATGTGCTCGGTGCCGGTGGCACGCTTGCGATCGTTCCAGCGCACAGTGAACTGGGTGGTGCTCCAGTCGAACGCGGCTTCGCTGCCATCGCCATTGATGTTGGTGCGACAGTAGGGCTGCGCGTCGGAGCGGTCGTTCCAATCAGGGAAGGCATAGGCCGGGCAGAGCCTGTTCTCGCCGTTGATGTCGTAGCGATAGCCCGGGTCGGTGACGAATACCAGCGTGTTCCGCTGCCCCTGCGGATCGCGCGATACGAAGGCAACGCGCACCTTGGCGCTGGCGGGAATCGCATGCGCGAAGCGCTGCTTGAACGCCTCGCCTGGGGCTGGCGTGGCCGGGGCAGCCTGCAACCACGCGTCCGGGTCCAGCCGATAGATGCCCGGCTGCAGCAGTTCTGCAGCCGGTGCGCCGGCGCTGGCCAGGGCAACGGCCAGCGCGGCCCACGGATGCGTCATCAGCGCGACATCCCCTGCGCCTGCGACTGCACACGCTCTTCCACCTGCTGCTGTTCGGCCTGCGCGTCGCGTACGTGCGCGGGCGCCACCTCCTGCAGTGCGCGCACATGCTCACCCACCGGCGTGGCAAGCGCTTCGCTGGTCTCGGCACGGGCCAGCTTGCGGTCCGCCGCATGCGGCTCGCCCTGCACGGCGAACGCGTACTGGCCGCCGTCGCTGAGCTGCGCCTGGTCGATCCGCTCCAGACCTTCTCGGCGTGCCGCCACCACCAATCCCATGTACAGACGCTCGCTCATCGCATCGGGCTGACGGCCCATGCCCTGATCCAGCGCCCCCACTGCGTTCTGGCTCTGCCGCATCAACCCGTGATCGGGGCTGTCGGCATGGCGCGGATCCTGCGGCAGCAGCGGCGACGGTGCGGGCAGGTCGCGCAGGCGCGGGCTGTCCACGCTGGCGGCGATCGGCTCGAAGCCCTTGCGCGGGTCGCCGTCGGCGGCGTTGGAAAGATGGAACAGGCGTTCGGCCATGCCATAGGCGGACTGGCCCTGCAGGCGTGCCAGCGTGGTGGCGAAGGCGTCCACGTCCTGCTGCGGCTGGCCGTGGCCATCTTCGGCCAACAACCGCCAGCGCGGGTCGGCGGTGGGGTGGTCCTGCACCATGGCCTGGGTCTGCTGCATCAGCGTGCGCATCTGCGCCTCGCTGAAGCCCAGGGTGAGGGTGTCGCCGGCCTGCACCGGCCCGGCGCGCCGGGTGTCGCCGGTCAGCGCGGTGTTGAGCATGCCGGCGATCTGTTGGGCCTGCGGCGCGTTGCGCAGGTCGAACTGGAACTCGTAGCGGCGCGCGTCGACATTCTCCTGGCCGTCGGCGGCATGCACGCTGAGCCGGGTCATGGGCACGTTGTCACTGTATTCCACGCGGCGCGCATCCACATGGCTGCCATCCTCGAAGCGCGTTCGCACCACGTCGCCGCTGTTGCGCGCACCGCCCAGATCGGCACTGAAGCTCTCACCCACGCCCACCTTCAGCCGCGTCTGCGAGCTCATGCCCAGCCGTTCGACGGTGGCGACCGCGTCCACGCCCGGCGTCTGCGCGGCGATTTCGCCGGTACCGACAAAGTGCGCGTAGGCGGCCTGGCCATCGGGCTGGCCAAGGTCGAACGTTGCGGTCTTCAGCGTGGATTGCCCCAGCGCATCCTGGCGGCCGAGCATGGCATTGACACCGCCAGCCGATACGCCCAGGCCGTTGAATGCCGACACGGCCTGGTTGGGCCCCATGGTCACGCGCACATGCCCGGCATCGAGGCGGTCCACGCGATAGCTCGCGCCCGAGGCCTCGGTGAGCTGGGTCTGGGTGGCGATGTGGCGGAAGCTGGCGTCCAGCGCAGTGCCCTGGAACGCCTGGGCATCGAGCGTGACGCGGCCACCGACGGGAATCGTGGTGGGCGTGAACGGGTCCACCTTCGCCGCATCGACCGCATCGCTGCCGGCCGGCAGGCTGACCAGGTAGCGCCCGCGTACACCGGCGGTGGTGGCCGTCTCGGCGGCCGCGCCACGGCTCGATCCACCCCCCACCTCCGCGCGTGCGCCCGCCGAGCGCTCCATCTGCACCTGATAGTTCACCAGGCCGTCGGCGCTCGCGTGCGTGAAGGTCACCGCCTGAGCCTGCGTCTGCGCCGTGGAGCCCACCTTGGCCACGTCCCGCTCGATGGCGCCCTTGACCGCGCCATCGCCCGGATTCCAGGTGATCGAGCCGTTGCCCACTGCGGCGCGGTACTCACTGTTGGCG
>NZ_JBFULO010000512.1:0-2390 GCF_054049855.1 Stenotrophomonas sp. P5_B8
CCCTGGAAGACCCCAGACAGAGCGCCCCACCGGGCGCTCTTTTCGTTTCAGCGCTTCACAAACCCACGCAAAGGAGAACGTGCCATGCACCAGATCGCCGAGCCCCAAGCCTGGCCGCACGCCCGTTAGCCAACGGCGGCGTGCGGCTCCTCGATGTTGGCGACGAGAGCAATCACCATGAACACCACAACCCACACCCTTTCGCACTGGCGCAACCTGGGCATCATCGCCCACATCGACGCCGGCAAAACCACCCTCACCGAACGCCTGCTGTGGAAAACCGGCGAGATCCGCCGCGTCGGCGAAGTCCATGATGGCGCGGCCACCACCGACTTCTCGGCGATCGAGCGCGAGCGCGGCATCACCATCGGCGCGGCGGCCGTGCAGGCGCATTGGGCGCCGCGCGGTGGCGACGACCATCGGCTGACCCTGATCGACACCCCCGGCCACATCGATTTCGCCATCGAAGTGGAGCGCTCCCTGCGCGTGCTCGACGGCGCGGTCGCGGTGTTCTCCGCGGTCGATGGCGTGCAGCCGCAGTCCGAGACCGTCTGGCACCAGGCCCGTCGGCACGGCGTGCCGTTGATCGCCTACGTCAACAAAATGGACCGCGTCGGCGCGTCGTTCGAGCGCGTGCTGGGCCAACTGGAGGACAAGCTGCAGGCGCGTCCGTGGGCAATCGGCTGGCCGCTTGGCGACGAAAACCATTTCCATGGCTGGGTCGATTTCATCGCCCGCCAGACGGTGGAATGGGACGACGCCGGCAACCCGACCCGCAGCGACTGGAGCACCGATGAGCAGGCGCAGTGGCAGCCGTATCGCCTGCGCCTGATCGAGGCGGTGGCCAACCACGACGACACGCTGGCCGAAACCTGGCTGGCGGGCGACAACGTGGACGATGCGCTGCTGCGCGCTGCGCTGCGCCGGGCCACGCTGGCCGGCGCGGGCGTACCGGTGCTGGCCGGTGCTGCGTTCAAGAGCAAGGGCATCGACACGTTGCTGGATGCGATCGTCGACTTCCTGCCGTCGCCGTTGGACCGACCTGCCGTGGTTGCGATGCGGGGTGAGAGCGAGGTGTTGTTGCCGCCGGACCCGAAAGGGCCGCTGGCCGCGCTGCTGTTCAAGATCACCCACCAGGCCCATGCCGCCCTCAGTTTCGTGCGGGTGTACTCGGGCACGTTGAAGGTGGGCGACCAGGTGGCCAGCTCGCAGCACGCACAGGGCCGACGCATCAGCCGGCTGGTGCGGGTGCAGGCCGACCAGACCCACGAGATCACCGAGGCGGTTGCCGGTGACATCGTGGCGGTGATCGGCTGGAAGGATGCGGTGAGCGGTGAAACCCTCAGCGCGCCCTCCGCGCCGCTGCTGCTGGACACCATCCATGCCCAGCACGCGGTGCTGGCGTGGCGGTTGAACGCCGACAAGGCGTCCGACCTGATCCGGATGAGCCAGGGCCTGTCGAGCCTGGCGCAGGAAGATCCCTCGTTCCGCGTCGCCACCGATGCGGTCACCGGGGAGACCCTGATCTGGGGCATGGGCGAACTGCACCTGGAAGTGATGGTCGAGCGCCTGCGCAGCGAGTGGAACGTGCCGGTCAAGGTGGGCGCGCCCCGTGTCGCCTATCAGGAGACGCCGTCGCGGGCGGTGCAGGACGTGGAGGGCAAGGTCGTCAAGCAGACCGGTGGCCAGGGCCAGTTCGCCCGGGTGCTGATCGAGGTGGTGCCCACCGGTGACGAGGCGGTGCGTTTCGTCGACCGCACGGTCGGCGGCGTGATCCCGAAGTCGTTCGTGGCGGCCGTGGAAAAGGGCGTACGCGCGGCGCTGGAAGAAGGGCCGCGTGGACATCCGGTGGTCGGGATCGAGGTGACCCTGACCGATGGGCAGACCCATGCCAAGGACTCCTCGGAGATGGCCTTCCACCGCGCTGGTAGCGAAGCGGTCAAGGCGGCACTGGCCACGACCGGTACACGCCTGCTGGAGCCGGTGATGGAAGTGGCCATCCACGCGCCGTCGGCCAATGTTGGCGACGTGGTGGGCGACCTCAACCGCCGCAGCGGGCGGGTGGCCTCGATCGAGGATCACGGCGCGCAGGTGGAAGTGGTGGGCTATGCGCCGCTGGCGCGGCTGGTCGGCTACACCACCTCGCTGCGCTCGTTGACCCAGGGAAGGGCGACCAGCGACATGCGCTTCAATGGCTATGAGGAAGTGCAGGCGGCTTGATGGGGCGGGTCGGTACGCCTGCCAGCGCGGACATCGTCGTCCGCTGATGAAGAAGCGAAGGGGGCCGGGAAACCGGCCCCCTTTTCCGTGGGCCGTTGCGCAAAGAGAACCACGCGGCCCAGGTCATGTCAGCCGTATGGGGCGTGGTTGCGGACAATGCACCGCACGAG
>NZ_JBFULO010000513.1:0-2374 GCF_054049855.1 Stenotrophomonas sp. P5_B8
GCCGTCAGCTATCGAGCTCTAAAACCATGCGCACCAGGCCAGGCGTGCCCTGCGGATGCGGCACCGGCTTGAAGCCCAGCGAAGCAGCCAGCTGCTTCATCGGCTCGTTCTCTTCGGCGACGTCGCCGTACAACCGGTCCAGGTACTTGCCACGCGCCCACTTGACCAGCTTGCGCATCAGCTGCCGGCCCAGGCCCTGGCCGACCAGGAACCGGCTGACCAGGATGGCGTACTCGGCCTCGCGGGTGCCCTGGATGATCGAGGCCCGCGCCACCGCTCCGACAACGGCTTCACCGGCGGGCAGGGACTCGGCCGCGACCAGGGTGATTTCGCTCTTGGGATTGGGGTGGGTCAGGCGCTGGGTGGTTTCCGGCGACAGCTCGGTCACCGACTGCAGGAAACGGTCACGGATCTCCTCCGGCCCGAACAGGCTGAAGGCGGCGTGCAGTGGTGCCCCGTCTTCGGGGCGGATCGGGCGGATCAGCAGCTCGTGGCCACTGGGTGCCTTGAAAATCTCGTGCCAGGGCGGCATGCGGTTACGGGTAGCCATACCGGTGATTCCTAGGTGGTCTTCGGATTCTCGCATCCCCGGGGGCGGGTTCCGTGAACGGAACGCTCACGCCGTTCAGGGAGGCGCAGGGGCGCTCATTCGGCCTGTTTGAGCCACTGCAGGCGCGTGCTGGCGCCGGCTTCGCCGAGGAACTGCTTCAGCACCGGCATTGCCGGGGCCAACGCCTGGTCAAACTGCCACGGCGGGTTGAGCAGCAGCATGCCGCTGCCGTTGAGCCGCAGCGGCGAATCGTCCGGGCGCACCAGCAGTTCCACGGTCAGCACCGACTTCACCGGCAGCGCGCAGGCCTTGCGCAGGAAATGCAGGATGGTGCGGCGCTGCTTGATCGGGAACCAGATCGCAAAGCTCGCCTGCGGCCAACGGCCCAGGATCTCGGTCACCGAGGCCAGGATGGCCTGGTACTCGGCGTCCTGTCCTTCGTAGGGCGGGTCGATCAGGACCAGCCCGCGGCCGATCTTCACGCCGTTGGCCTTGGGCGGCAGCAGCTTCCTGTTCTGGGCATAGCCATCGGCGTGGTACACGCCCACCCGGCTGTCATGGGCGAACAGCGCCTTCAGCGAGGCCACTTCGTCGTCCTGCACCTCGCAGACCGCCATGCGGTCCTGCTCGCGCAGGGTCTGGGCGGTCAGCAGCGGCGAGCCGGGGTAGCTGATCATCGCCCCGACCGGGTTGTCGGCCTGGACCGCCTTGAGGTAGCGCTCGACCACCGCCGGCAGCGAGGGCTGGGCCATCAGCCGCATCACCCCGTCCTCGGCTTCCAGCGTCTTGCGGCTTTCCTCGCTGGCCAGCAGGTAGCGGCCGGCGCCGCCGTGGGTGTCCAGCACGAAGAACGGGCTGTCCTTGCGCTTGAAGGTGTCGAGCAGGGCAAGCTGCACGATGTGCTTGAGCACATCGGMGTGGTTGCCGGCATGGAAGGCGTGGCGGTAATTCATCGGCGCAGTGTACGGGGCGGCGGGCCCAGCGGCTATGCTGCGCGCATGAACCGCCCCCTGCACAACGTCCTGGTCGTCGAAGACGAAACCGCCATCGCCGACACCGTGCTGTACGCGCTGCGCAGCGAGGGCTATGGCGCCCAGCACTGCCTGCTCGGCGGTGGCGCGCTGGAAGCGCTGCGCCAGCAGGCCTTCGACGTGGTGGTGCTGGACGTGGGGCTGCCGGACATGAGCGGGTTCGAGGTCTGCCGCAGCCTGCGCACCTTCAGCGAGGTGCCGGTGATCTTCCTGACCGCGCGCAACGACGAGTTCGACCGCGTGCTGGGCCTGGAGCTGGGCGCGGACGACTACATGGCCAAGCCGTTCTCGCCGCGCGAGCTGGTCGCCCGGGTGCGCGCGCGGTTGCGCCGTAGCGGTACGTCGGTCGAGCAGGGTGGGTGGCAACAGCACGGCCGCTTCGCCATCGACCGCGAGGGCCGCCGTATCCGCTTCGCCGAGCAGCCACTGGAGCTGACCCGCTACGAGTACGCGCTGATGGCCGCGCTGCTGCAGCGCCCTGGCGCCATCCTCAGCCGCGCGCAATTGATGGACCGGGGCTGGGACACCGACGCCGACAGCGCTGATCGCACGGTGGATACCCACGTCAAGACGCTGCGCGCCAAGCTGCGCGCCGCCGGTGCCGACCCTGATCCGATCCGCACCCACCGCGGGCTCGGCTACGCGCTGGAGGTCTGAGCGATGCGGCTTGGCCTCAAGCTGTTCCTCGGCTTCTTCCTGATCGTGGGCATCGCCGCGTTCTTCGTGATGCGCATCTTTGTCAACGAAGTGAAGCCCGGCGTTCGCCAGGCGATGGAGTCGACGTTGGTCGACG
>NZ_JBFULO010000514.1:0-2358 GCF_054049855.1 Stenotrophomonas sp. P5_B8
CTCGTACTGATGCCCACCGGCGGCGGCAAGTCGCTGTGCTACCAGGTGCCCTCCATGCTCCGCGACGGCACCGGCATCGTCATCTCGCCGCTGATCGCGCTCATGCAGGACCAGGTCGAAGCCTTGCGCCAGCTCGGCGTGCGCGCCGAATACCTCAATTCCACCCTCGATGGCGAAACCGCTGCCCGGGTCGAACGCGACCTGCTCGCCGGCGAACTGGACATGCTCTACGTCGCCCCCGAACGCCTGCTCACCGGACGCTTCCTGTCGCTGCTCTCGCGCAGCACCATCGCCCYGTTCGCCATCGACGAAGCCCACTGCGTCTCCCAATGGGGCCACGACTTCCGCCCCGAGTACCGCCAGCTCACCGTCCTTCACGAACGCTGGCCCGACGTCCCGCGCATCGCCCTCACCGCCACCGCCGACCCGCCCACCCAGCGCGAAATCGCCGAGCGGCTCGACCTCACCGGCGCCCAGCACTTCGTCAGCTCCTTCGACCGGCCCAACATCCGCTACACCGTCGTCCAGAAGGACAACGCCAAGCGCCAGCTGCTCGACTTCCTCAAGGTCCACCGCCAGGAAGCCGGCATCGTCTACTGCATGTCGCGGCGCAAGGTCGAGGAAACCGCCGAATTCCTGTGCAAGGAAGGTCTCAACGCCCTCCCCTACCACGCCGGCCTGCCCGCCGAAGTACGCGCCGCCAACCAGCGCCGCTTCCTGCGCGAGGACGGCATCGTCATGTGCGCCACCATCGCCTTCGGCATGGGCATCGACAAACCCGACGTCCGCTTCGTCGCCCACACCGACCTGCCCAAGTCCATGGAAGGCTACTACCAGGAAACCGGCCGTGCCGGCCGCGACGGCGAGCCTGCCGAAGCCTGGCTCTGCTATGGCCTGGGCGATGTCGTGCTGCTCAAGCAGATGATCGAGCAGTCCGAAGCCGGTGAAGAACGCAAAAGCCTGGAACGCTCCAAGCTCGACCACCTGCTCGGCTACTGCGAATCCATGCAGTGCCGCCGCCAGGTGCTGCTCGCCGGCTTCGGGGAAACCTACCCGCAGCCCTGCGGCAACTGCGACAACTGCCTGGTCCCGCCAGACGCCTGGGATGCCAGCGTTGCCGCGCAGAAGGCACTCAGCTGCGTCTACCGCAGCGGCCAACGCTTCGGCGTTGGCCACCTGATCGACATCCTGCGTGGCGGCGAGAACGACAAGATCCGCCAGTTCGGGCATACCGAACTGAGCACCTACGGCATCGGCAAGGACCTCGACGCCCGCACATGGCGCAGCGTGTTCCGGCAACTGGTCGCCGCCAGCCTGCTCGAAGTGGACAGCGAAGCCTACGGCGGCCTGCGCCTCACCGACGGCAGCCGCGAGGTGCTCAAGGGCCAGCGCAAGGTCATGATGCGACGGGAGAGCCCCAAGACCCGCGAACGCGACCGCAGCGGCCAGCGGACCGGCCTGTCCGTGCTGCCCGAGGACCTGGCCCTGTTCAACGCGCTGCGCAGCCTGCGCGCCGAACTGGCCAAGGAACAGAACGTGCCGGCCTTCGTCATCTTCCACGACAGCACCCTGCGCAACATCGCCGAACAGCGCCCGACCAGCATCGATGCCCTGGGCCGGGTGGGTGGCATCGGCGGCACCAAGCTGGCCCGCTRCGGCGAGCGGCTGGTGGATATCGTCCGCGAAGAAGGCTGATGCAGGCACGCGCCCCGACGGAGCCGTCTCCAGACTTGAATATCGCGTTCAGCCGCAGGTGCAGGCGCACCGGTTTGGCGCTAGGGTAAGCCGCATGTCCGCCGGCTCCCTCCTCCTGCGCGTGGTCCTGATGCTCAGCCTGTTGCTCAACGGGCTGAACGTGGCCATGGCCGCACCGATGGCGTTGGCGATGGCGGCCCCGGTGGCCGCCGCACCCGCGCCGCCCTGCCACGGCGACGCCCCGGCCCCGACGCGCCACCACGATCACACCGCCAGCGTCGCCGATGGCGCCGCCGCGCAGGCGCCGCACGACGGCGATCACTGCAAGATCAAGGACTGCCTGCGCAACTGCGCGCAGCACCCCAGCCTGACCGCGGCGATCAGCTGGATTCCCAGCCCGCCGCCGTTGTCGCTGGTACCGACCAGCCCTACGCGCCCGTCGCTGCCGACGCCGCCGCTGGACCGCATCACCCGGCCTCCGATCGCCTGATCCGGCGCTCATCGCGAGCGCCAGTGCGATGCGATGCCGTGCACGCCGTTGCGTGCGCGGTGTGACGGCACCCGTGTGCCATTCGGATCCGATTCGGAGTTGCAATGTCTTTCCCCAACACACCCGGCCCGGGCAGCCTGCCCATGCCGTCGCGCCGCCTGTTCGTGCAGGGC
>NZ_JBFULO010000515.1:0-2351 GCF_054049855.1 Stenotrophomonas sp. P5_B8
GTGAGAGACCGGACCGGTCACCATAGATGGTGGTCAGTCTTTACCTAGGAGCACCACGAGGGTCTAGAAGGCGGCGGCCGCCTAAGTCAGAGCACCTGTGAGCATCCCAATCGAATCGAATAAACCGGATCGTGGATTAGAACCAACCACCCGCAATCCTTCCAATTTGCCAAGACAATTGATTCTTTTTTTTCTTTAATATCAGCCGCTTGCGAACACAAAGCGCGCGCCTTACTGTAGGCCTACCTGACCCAAGCCCTACGCCTCCCATGGCTGCTATTTCGGCGCTCCGCCAAGACCTTCTCACACGCTACGGCGCTCTTCTCACCTCGGAAGAAGTCGCGCGCGTGCTCAGGTTTAAGAGCAAAGATGCGCTGATGAAGGCGCGCAGAAGGGATGCGCTACCAATAGCGCTATTCAGCATTCCGGGTCGAAAGGGTCTCTTCGCCACCTCGGCTGACGTTGCGTCATGGGTGGAGAGTCTTGGCGCCAGTCATCCCGCAGCAGAGGAGACAGCGACCGAGGAGACCAAGCAATGACATAGCCACTGAAAAATCATTGGCTAAAAAAGGAAATGCCCCGGCGGCAACCGAGGCATCTCTGGGAACAGCACTTCTATCGAAGCTGGTCCAACTTTAGCCCCCAACGCATCAGGCCGCAAGTCTCGTCTCCCACGGGCCAGCTTCACCGTGCCTGATCCCAAGAACCCTTACAGCTAGTTGCTGTGGGCCGGGGTGCTATGAAGTTCACTGAAGAAGACCGGAAGGCTTATGCAGCTACTCATCAGCTGACATTTGCCGCAGCGGACTATGTCGAGAGGGCGAGCATCGGAGTGAGCCGAAACATCGGTACCGCCCCGAATCGGCCATCTATGCTCGTGGAGTTCCCGTCGTTCAAGATGGGCTGCACGATAAATCTCGAGAGTCGGCATGAACACTGTTACGCCGTAGAGCTAGAGCGCGACCGAGACGTCCTAGCCTATTACGAGCAGCCTCCAACGGTGGAGTGCGTGCGTGATACCCGGAAGGGGAAACGCCCGTACCCCTACACGCCTGACTTCATTGTGCTGGGGAAGACAGGACTATTCGTCGCACAGGTCAAGGACACCTCCGAGCTCGAAGATTTGGTGGAGACGCGCCTTTCCTGGACGAAATGTGACAACAACTATGTTGACCTGGCAGCTCGAGACCTCTTCGCGTCGATCGGCATCCGCCATGTAGTCATCCCGTCCAGCAGCCTTTGCAAGCAAGTCACCCAGAATCTTCTCACGCTCCGTCAGGTCGAGTTGGCCGCCGCAGATCCGGCGGTAGAGCGGGCTGCCCTGTCGCATGTTTTTCAGAGAAGAGTCGTGACGATGTCCGAGGTGATGCAGAAGATCCACACTCAAGATTGCACATCACTGTTACATCTTGTTGCGTCTGGAAGAATCTTTGCTGATCTTTCCAATCACTCGCTAAGCAGTCCCTCCACTTGTCTGCTCGCAGCGTCACCAGAGCTTCTGACAACTGAGCTAGTCGAGGAGATCGAGCGCTCAAGGCACATAGTTCCTTCTAGCGAAGGCACGGTGAGCAGAGACCTCATACCCAGCAGCTCGCACCTGTTGAGGGGACTCGCAAACCTGAACTTCCTTCAAGGCGCGATCCGCACAAGAAGTGAGAAGGAGCACGCAAGACGGCTCCGACTCCGCCGTGCAGATGGAGAATCACAGGGGAAATCTGCAATCGCGGCGTTGACACCCCGTTACGCATCAAGCGGAAATAGGACGCTCAAGCGGCCAGCGTCGGTCCTGCAATATGCTCGCGAGGAACTCAAGCGTTGCCTTGAAGGTAATAGTAACCCTGGTCCACTTTCGGTGTACCGCAGCTACCAGGTTCATGCGGAACTTCACCATCCGGGTCACCGTCCCGTCGGAAAGACAACGGCTCGGAAGATCATTGCCGAGCTTGAACAGGAAACGGCTGCATCCAGAGGTGGCAAGCGCCTACTGAATTCAAAGTCATCGCCGTCCCCGGTAGAAGTGCGAGCGCTAAAGGCGATGCGTCCCTTCGAACTCGCTCAATGTGACCACTATCTAGCAGACATCGAAGTGGTGGTCGGGAGAGCCAACGGCAAGACCTACACCGCGCGTCCGTGGATCACGGTCCTCATCGACTGCTACACCCAATGTGTCCTTGCATTCGGGATGTCACTACGCGCGCCCAATAAAGGCACCAGCTCACAAGTGCTGCGCGACTGTGCACGCAGGCACGATCGGCTTCCCGAAATAATCATCAGCGACAACGGATCAGACTTCACATCTGTTCATTACCCGACAATGGCGGCGCAACTGAACATGTCCATCATGTTTCGCC
>NZ_JBFULO010000516.1:0-2348 GCF_054049855.1 Stenotrophomonas sp. P5_B8
CAACCGGTACGAGCGGGCCGTGCACAATTGCGATATCGAAACGGCGCAGAAGATTGCGCGCACCCTGGGCGTTTCCGTTGCCTATCTGTTTGCGGAAACGGACCAGCTTGCCGAGCTCATCGATGAGTTCGGCAAGCTGTCCGGAAAGGCGCAGGACGCATTGCTTCTGGAAGTGCGGCGTAAAGCGACCAGATAGCGCGCGCCCGCCGAGATCTGGCACCGCTTCCCACGCGCCCATAACTGCATTACCCATCAACCCATAGCCGTTGATCTGAGCTGGGCGGTCAGCAGGCGCGTCAGGCTGCGGCGCGCAAAGTACCCCTGCAGCTGCCTGGCCTTGATGGTCGTTGCCCTCAGCCGAGGGCGGCCATCGGTACCGTGGTCGATCCGGTAGCAGCGCGAAGCCCCGCACAGCTCTGCCTGGCTCGCGGTGACCGTCACCACGGTCACCTCCAGACTGGTGAAGTCTGCATCGGAGGCGATCTCCGGATTCTCCTTGCTGGCGCGCTCGATAAGCGTACGGAACCGGCCCAGATCTCGTTCGCCGCCGCTGGTGAGCGAGCCGACGTTGGTCGCACGGCGGACATCGTCGTCGTCGCCGTTAACATCCTGGCTCCAGCGTTCAGTGCGCTCGGGTATGACCGCGCGAACGACCTTGCCATCCGGCTCAATCAGGTCGATGACCACGTCAAGCAGATACACCGGTTCCAATCCCAGATTGGTCACGAAGCAATGCGCGTCCAGATCCTTGCCGGCGCCTGATGTGATCAGAATGGACGGTCGCTGCTGACGTCGGTAGCTGCGCAGGAAAAAGCTCAGGTAAACCACCCAGATCAGCGCCGTCACGCAGGTCATGGCGGCGGTTATCAGCGGGGCGAAATGAAGCAGGTTCTGAAGCACGATGGGCTGGATTCCGTAGGGCCGACGCAGGGGCACGCGCTAGCTGCATGATCGCCATTGACCCGCTTGGATCCTGTGAAACGCCCTGCGCCGATCGCGCAGGAGAACAGCGCGTGGCTTCAGAATGGGGATCGCCCGCAACGCAGGCGGCCTATGGGCAGTGGCAGATAATGGCCAGGCGACAGTCAAGGGAACGCGGGAGAGGGGCATTGATTCAACCTCCCGAACACGTGTCAGCCGCTGAGGCCTGGATCACTGCGGCGGTGCATCCGGGGACGCAGGGCCGCCAGCGGACCGTTGCGAAAACTCCACGAAACGCGCCGCCGAGATCGCCTGACGGCTGCCGCACGCTGGGCACTCCAGCACCGCGCCTCCGCCCGGTATGTTCGCAAGGCTTGGCGGGGCAGCGGCAGTGGTGACGTGATGGCAGGAAAGACATTCGGCCTGGACACTGAGCACTTTGGGCTCCTCGTCCGTGTCCGGCCGACCTGGCTGCACGTTCACTTCAAACAGATAGAACCGCCCTGTATTTGGCATGCTCACGCGTTCGCATTGAGGGCCCATGGGGTGACGGCGCGGGCCTGGGTCTGGATTTCATCATAGGCCGCCGCGACGGCCGGAGCCAGAGCGCCCGTGTCCCCGCCTGGCTTTGCCGGGGCCGGAGGGGCAGGGAGGGGCGTAAGAAGAGAGCCGCGATCGTCGGCTCCCTGATCGGCATTCACTCGCTGGATGGCACGTGAAGCGTGGGGCAATCCAACTACGGCAGTTCCACCACCACTTTTCCCTTCGCGCGCCCGCTTTCCACATGGGCCAGCGCGCCTTGGGTGTCCTCGAACGGGAACACCCGATCAATGACCGGGACGATTGCGCCGGACTCGACAAGCGATGTGATGTCGCTCAGTTGCGCCCCATCGGCCCGCATGAAGACGAAGGAATACGTCACCCCCTTCTGCTTGGCCTTGCTGCGGATGCCATGGCTGAGCAGGCGCATGACCTGCTTGAGCGGCCAGGCCAACCCGCGCGCGGTCGCAAAGGTGGGCGTGGGCGGGCCCGAGATGGAGATGAGATGGCCACCCGGCTTGAGGATCTGCAGCGAGCGCTCCAGTTCCTCCTTGCCCAGGCTGTTGAGCACCACATCGTAGTCGCGCAGTTCAGTGGCGAAATCCTGTTGCCTGTAATCGATGACCACATCCGCGCCCAGGTCCTTCACCCACGCCACGTTGGGCGTGCTGGTGGTGGTGGCCACGAACGCGCCAAGGTGTTTGGCCAGCTGGATCGCCACGGTGCCGACGCCGCCGGAGCCGGCCTGGATGAAGACCTTCTGCCCCGGTTTCAGCTGGGCGGTTTCGACCAGTGCCTGCCACGCGGTCAGCGCGACCAGCGGCAGCGAGGCGGCCTCCACCATGGTGAGGTTTTGGGGTTTGAGTGCCACGGATGCGGCGCTGACC
>NZ_JBFULO010000517.1:0-2342 GCF_054049855.1 Stenotrophomonas sp. P5_B8
ACATCGACCAACGGGGTGACGTTGATCTCGGCCAGTGGTCCAGACGTAGCGGCTGCGCGGAATGCCATGCTCTGTCTCTCCCAGGAGCGGGCTGCCCCATGGCCGACACTACGCCGGGCGCGGCCGGTCTTCATGGCCCTGTGCGGCCCTCGTTCATGATCGAGTCGGCTTGCCCTCACCGCCCTTCACCGTGCGCCGTTATGCTCTCGGCCATGACTCGACTTCCCCTGTATTTCCTCAGCGCCTCCGTCCTGCTGGCCTGTTCCGGCGTCAGCCCGGTGGCCGACGCCCAGAACCTCGACGCGCAACGCGCGCAGGTCAAGGCCGCCATCGACAATGCCGAGCGCGGCCAGTTCRATCCTGCCCAGGCATCGGCATTGAGCAAGCATCCGCTGTACGGCTGGCTGGAGTACGCCAACCTGCGCCGCAACATCGACACCGTCAGCACCGCGCAGGCGCAGGACTTCCTCAAGCGCTACAGCGGCCAGGCCGTGGCCAGCAGCTTCCGCAGCGTGTGGCTGCCGGCGGTGGCGCGCCGCCAGGATTGGCCGACCCTGCTGGCCAACTGGGTCCCGACCGACAACGTCGGCCTGCGTTGCGCCCAGCTCAACGCACGCCAGGCCACCGGCAAGGCCGATGCGCAGTGGACCAGCGAGGCCCAGGCGATCTGGCGCAGCACCGGCAAGTCGCTGCCCGATGCCTGCGATGCGGTGTTCGCGGTACTCGATGCCAAGGGCGGCCTGAGCGCCGAACTGCGCTGGGCGCGGATCGACGCAGCCGCAGACGAACAGCAACCGGCGGTGATGCGCAGTGCCGCGCGCGGCCTGCCCGCCGCCGACCTGGCCTTGGCCAACACCTATGCCGCCTTCGTCGACAAGCCCAACGCCAGCGCGCTGAACTGGCCGCGCAACGAACGCAGCCGGCGCATCGCCACCGATGGCCTGGCCAAGCTGGCCAAGGCCGACCCGGGCGCCACCGAGCAGCAACTGCCGCAGTACGCCAGTGCGCTGCAGCTCAGTGCCGGCCAGCAGGCCCAGGTGCTGTACCAGGTCGCGCTGTGGACGGTGGCCTCGTATGGTCCCGAATCGGCGCGACGCCTGAATGCCGTGCCCGATTCGGCCTATGACGAGCGCCTGCACGAGTGGCGCGCGCGCGAGGCCATGTCGCGCGGCGACTGGCCGCAGGCGCTGGCGGCGATCCGCAAGATGGGCCCGGCCCAGCGCAGCGATTCGCGCTGGCGCTATTTCGAGGCGCGCATGCTGGAGAAGACTGGCAAGCGCGGCGAGGCCCAGCCGCTGTATCGCGACGCGGCCCGCGCGGCGACTTTCCACGGCTTCCTCGCTGCCGACCAGCTCGGCCAGTCCACCTACACGCTGTGCCCGTGGGAACCCAATGACAGCGCGCAGGCGCAGGCAGCGGTCGCGCGCGATCCAGCGATCATCCGCGCGATGGAGCTGTTCAAGATCGAGCGCGCCGGCTGGGCCGTGGCCGAATGGAACGACGCGTTGAGCCGCTACGACACCACCCAGCGCCGCATCGCGGTGGAAGTGGCGCGCGACAACGGTTGGTTCGACCGCGCGGTGTTCTCGCTCGGCAAGACCCCGGACGAGCAACGCCTGTATTCGCTGCGCTTCCCGCTGCACCACGATGATGCGATCCGCCGCGAATCGGCACGCAATGCAATCGACCCGGCCTGGGTGGCGGCCGAGATCCGCGCCGAGAGCATCTTCAATCCGAAGGCGCGCTCGCCGGCCAACGCCATGGGCCTGATGCAGGTGCTGCCGGCCACCGGCGCCAGCGTGGCCAAGTCGATCGGCCTGGCCAACTACGGCGGCGCGGCCAGCCTGTACGACCCGGACACCAACATCGCCATCGGCACCGCCTACCTGCGCCAGCTGATGAACAAGTACGAAGGCCTGCCCTACATCACCATCGCCGCCTACAACGCCGGCCCGACCCCGACCGCACGCTGGCAGACCCAGCGCCCGGGCTTCGATCCGGACATCTGGATCGAGACCATCAGCTATAAGGAAACCCGCGAGTACGTCGCGCGCATCCTGGCCTTCAGCGTGATCTACGACTGGCGCTTGAACGGCAACGCCCTGCCCGTGACCGACCGCATGAACGGCCGACTGCAGGCCAAGCGCAAGAACTTCGCCTGCGCGGCCAACGCGGACAAGGGCGGCGACTGAGAAACGCGGCCCAAGGTAGCGCCGGCCGCTGGCCGGCTCCCCAGACCGCCCGAACACCCCGGTAGTGCCGGCCGCTGGCCGGCTCCCGACACTGCCCGAAAACCCCGGTAGTGCCGGCCGCTGGCCGGCTCCTCGCAATGCCCGAAGATT
>NZ_JBFULO010000518.1:0-2339 GCF_054049855.1 Stenotrophomonas sp. P5_B8
CAATACGCATCCGGCCGGATGTGCAGCAGGAACCCGTCCCCGCCGAAACCCGACTCGCTGCTCACCCAGGATTCGGAGGTGGCCCGGTAGTAGCCCAGCTCGCCGAACAACTGCATGCTGTCGGTGAGATCGAAGCGGCCACTGGCGAACACATTTCCCTTGCGGATGGACGGTGACGAGGTGATGCCCGGCTCGGCGGCCGAATCGTAGTGATAGCGGGTCGGCACCGTGCCGGAAATCAGCGTGCCGGTGGCCGGATCGACATGCCAGCTGCCGGTGCGCCGGCCATTGGCGTACGTATCGAAATGACCCCACGGCGTTCGCGTGCTGAAGCCGGCCGTGCCGTCGGGATCGGGCACGCTGGTGCCATCGCCCAGCGGCCGGCGACCATCGGTCGCGGTGAACCAGGCATCGGAATTGCGCTGCGCCGTGCGCCTGGAAACGCCATACAGCACCGAGATGTTGCCGCGGCCTTCGGCAAAGTCACTGCCGAAGTAGCCGTCCAGGGAGACATCTTCGCGGTGGCCGTCCGAGACCTTGCCGTAGTTCATCTTGATGCCACCCCCATTCTGCAGGTTGCTCGGCGTCACCAGATCGACCACGCCGGCCACGGCGTCGGACCCGTAGATCGAGGCCGCCCCGTCCAGCAGCAGGTTGACGCGCTCCAGGCCGAAGGTCGGAATCGCATTGGCGTTGTAGGTGGTGTCATCGCCGCTGTTACTGATCGGGTGCTGCACGGTGCGGCGGCCGTTGATCAGCAGCAGCGTGTACTTGGCGCCGAGGTTGCGCAGGTTGATCGAGCCCACGTCGCCGCGGGCGACATTGGAGTTCCGCCCTGCGTTGGTGGTGCCCTTTTCCGTGACAGCGACATCACCGAACTGCGGCAGGCTGCGGAACAACTCGTTGCCGTTGGTGGCCCCGGTGGCATCGATCTGTTCCCGGTCCACGGCCACCACCGGCAGCGCCGCCTGCGCGCCACCGCCGGCGATCTGCGAGCCGAGCACCGAGACCTTGTCCAACAGCCGGGTATCGGTACGCTGCCGTTCCGGATCAAGCGCCGCTTCTTCCGCCGCCTGCGCCCCGGGCGCCAGCAGCGTGCACAGGGCAAGCGCCAGACGGCCGCGACGCGGCAGCAGCCCCTGCACGTCGTACCACGGCTGCTTCACGCCCGGCTGCGAACGAAGAACGCGCGTCATTGAGTATTCCCATGTCGTTTTCTGAGGGCACGGCGGACCCGGGCGTTCCCGCCCACGGTGTCCCCGGGAGAATCGCGGCCCCAAGGCCGCGGCGCGCAGGCGCGCTTAGTCGTTCACTTCTGCATACGCGCCGCGGACGATGCGGCCTTCCAGCTTCTGCTCGTCCTTGACCAGGTTGTAGAGCGGACAGGTGGCTTCGACCGACTGTCGCAGCGCGTCGATGTCTTTTTCGGACGCCGGCGATTCAATCCGCACCTTGTAGCGGATGTCGCTGTAACGGGCCGGCGAGCGGACATTGCTGCCGAAGCGCGGGCTGAGCTGCCCATCAACGGTGAGTTCCAGCGCATCCAGCAGCACGTTTCGTCCCGCCGCCTGCACCTCGAAAATGTGGGTCAGGCAGGTGCCGGTCACGCCCAGCAGGTGTTCCTCCACCGTGGGTGCCAGCCCGTAGCCCAGCAGGCCGGTCGCGCTGTCGTGCAGTTGCTGGTGGTAGCCGTCCTTGCCCAAGAACACGCGACGCAGTCCGGTGCGCGGTTCGACATGGGCACGGGCCACCAGTGGTTCCGGCTCGGATGCTTTTTCCTTGCCGGCGGCCGGCTTGCCTTGCCTGGCGAGCACCGCCGGGCGCTTCTCCTCGGTGATGAAATCCCGCAGGCCTGGCGGAAGCTTTGGATCGCGCACCGGCGCACTATGGATGTACTCAACCTMGGCGTGGCTGACCTGCTGCGGCTTGGTCACCAGATCAATGGCCGAGGAATTGGCGTGCACCGCGCGCTTGAGCGTTTCGAGCTGCGCATCGGTGGCCGGCGAGTCGATGTAGGCCACGTAGGAGAGATTGTTGGGATACGTCAGGGTCTCGCTCTTGCGCTCGGGGATGCTGGTGAACACCACATCCAGCGCATCCAGTTGCACGCCCTGCACCGCCGCCTGCACGATGTACTCATCGGCCACCGAGCTGGCCAGCGTGCCGACCAGCGAATCCCAAGAACCGGCGCCTAGGTTGTAGCCGGCGTAATTGCGGCCACTGTCGCTGATGTACTGGAACTCGCCGGTGGACCCGATGCGCAGGCGGCGTACGCCGGAGCGGCTTTCGGCGGTGACCTTGGCATGGATCTTCGTGGGCGGCACCACCCGCGCCGACTG
>NZ_JBFULO010000519.1:0-2335 GCF_054049855.1 Stenotrophomonas sp. P5_B8
TTACCGCATAGGGGTCCCATTCGCTGGTGAACACGCAGCGGCCACCCTGCTTCTCAAAGGCCGTGCGGATGCCACCGATCCCCGCGAATAGGTCGATGAAACGGAACTTTCCTTCGCCGGTCGGCGGCTCGCCGAAGGGCAGCAGGCGCTGGCGGATCGCGTCTGCAATGTAGGGCTTGGGCTCGGTCTCGCGAACTTGCCAGCGTTTGACGGTCTTCGGATCAACTCCAAGGGCTTGGGCGACCTCCTTCGTTGAAAAGCGCTGGAGGGAAAGGTCGATCAGCTCGTACGTATTCATGGATGCTCCGGGAATTCAGCGGACAGTATGTCCAATTTCGTCCCGTGGGTGAAGAGGGGGTATCGCTGGAGGCAGCGCTGAGGGGTCAGGGAAGCCCGTGTGGGACGTTGACACTGGGCCGTCTCAAAGACTGCGACCGCAACTGGTGCAGTCGATGGAGCTTTGCCGTTCAAGAGGAACAAACGATTTCCAAAGCTCTTCACCATCCCGAATGATGTTCACCGAGCGTAGAAACTCCTCTGGCACCCACCTTCCTTGCCATCCCGGCAAGGGCAAGCCCTGCAGGAGGTCCAACATGTTGACGCCGTGGGAAGACGAACCCGTTGACGCGCGCCCCAAGCGCAAACCCTACGCCCGCCCCGCACGCAGCTACCGCGTAGGCGCGCTGACGTACCCGGACCGCGAAGAGCGCGGTCCCACCGAGATTGTCCCCTACCTCAAGCTGCGCGGCCGCTGGCTGGACAAGCTCGGCTTCGACGTAGGCGCCCGCCTGAAGGTTGAGGCCACGCACGGCAGCATCACCCTTACGGTGGTGGAGCGGCCGGTGGTGGTGCCCCCAAAGATCCCCAGGAAGTTGCAGCGGCAAGCCCGCTGAGCGGCAGCGCCCAGTCGTGCGGTGGGCCGCTGCACGGCCATGGCCCGCCAGCCCGTGCAGGGCCCATGGCCAGATGACGCCGGTGCGTGCCGGGGCTCGGCAGCACCGCACGATGACAGGCAAACGCCAGCACATCGCTGCACGTCCGGTGCGGTGTGGCTGTGCATTCGGTTTCACTACCCAGCAGTGGGAGCAACTCATGAGCAAGAGTGTCTTCATGCAGCTACAGATGGAAGCCGGCTTGCGCGCCAGCTTCCAGGAAGCGGCCGAGCGCCAACACCGACCCGCCGCACAGGTGCTGCGGCAGTTGATGCGGGCGTACGTGGTCACGCAGTGCGATGCAGAGGCGGTCGCTGTGGGCCGAAGGCTTGAAGCGGTGAGGCGCGCAGCGGCGTCGGTGGCGCTGGATGCGCCGGCGGTGGGCGAGGGGCCGTTGGAGGAGGCGCCGGGGTTTTCGAGCATTGATCGGGATCTGGAGGAAATGGCACGGCGGCAGCAGGGGTGGGGGTGCTGTCCGTTTGGTGTGGCGTGAGGTACGCAGGTCGCGCTGGCGTGGCTGGATGCTGGTGATGGTAATTGCGGGGCGGCCCACCAGACAGGCGGGCCGCCCTGCGGTGGGCTGGGTAGAGCTATACCTGCCGACCTACTGTGCGAAGTGAGTACCCCTGTCCGATCCGCACACCCTCGGGATGCACACGTCCATAGACGTGTTCACAAAGCGCGAGGCGTGCACAATACAAGCCACAGAAATCGCGGTGTTCTCCCTGAATGCGTTGGCGTAGTGGGTGACGGATGCGTACGAGCAACGCCCATTGTCCACGCCAACTGTCGCCCTCCGTTCTCCCCCCACCGAGCTCTCTACTCTTATCTGGCCATTAGATGTAAAGGTGGCGCCGACAGGGACACGGCCGTTTGGAGCAATCGCGGTCGCCCAGTCAGCTGCCTTCGGTTGACTTTGACCCTCATCCAAAGCATCCGCATCCGAGCTGCTGCAGGCCCAGCCCGCAGCAGAACCGACAACGATGCCCTCGCCAGGGGATGGCGACATGCCCATCGCGTCGCAGAACGCCTGGTGGTACAGCTTGGTGGCCTCGGTCTGCTCATCGTAACGATAGACGTGACGTCCAAAGCCATCTGACTTCAGCAGCTGATCCACCTCCACCATTCCGCCGTTGAAGTCGGTCCATTCGGTTCTTCTGATGATGTGCCCAATTCCATCCGACTCCGCCACAACCTGGTCAACGCTGAGTGGYCGTTCTTCCGCGCATAGCTGGGCGGACGCCAGGATCCCGATGACTACTGCTATTGACTTCATTCTCACTTAGAACCTCCTGCCCACGAAATGTGGAGGGCAAAGGGTCATCCTTGGCTACGGTCAAGTCAGTGATCAAGGTCGTGTGCTGGAGCTTTGCAGGTTTTTCCTACCATGATCTGTGCAGTTC
>NZ_JBFULO010000520.1:0-2333 GCF_054049855.1 Stenotrophomonas sp. P5_B8
AGAGCCTCCCCCTGGGTGGCTGCACGCGATCCCCGGCCCGAACAGCAGCCACCATGGGGTGGCTCTACCTTCAGCCGATCGTGCGCAGTACGTGGCCTTGGGCATCGCGCAGCTCGGTCGGTTCGACCCGAATGCGCAGGCGGCCGCCCGGCAGCGGATAACTGCCGCGTTCGGCATGCAGGTGCTCGCGTATCGCCTGCAGGCTGGCCGGGCTGAGCACGCAGCGCGCAGCATCCTGGTCGACCTCGACGTGGTCCTCCTCGCCCGGCTCGAAGCGCCAGCTGCGTTCCCGATCCACCAGGGTCAAGGCGCGGCCGTGCTCCAGCCGCAACGGCAGCAGCTCGAGGATGCCCCGCACTTGGCCAGCACCAAGCACCAGCTCGACCGTATCGTCCTGCACCTCCCAACCCAGCGTTTCGATGAACAGCGTGCCGGTCGTGGAGCCCTCGCGGGCACTGCCGGCCGCGACCTGGGCGGCCACCGACGCATCGGCGAGCAACGAGCCGCGCGCCAGATCGGTGATCCACAGCGGCATGCCCGCTTCCAGCGCCTGCAGCACGCCGTGGGTGGACCAGCGGCGCACGGCTGCCATCTCGTCGTCGCTGAGTCCGACCACCTGCAGGAAGCGCACGCGGCCGTTGGCGGTATCGCGCGGGGGCAGCTGCGGGTCCTGAATCAACGCCAGGTGGCGCAGCACGGTCTCGCTGTCCAGGGCAATCGGACCATTGGCATCCAGGTGATGCCCGGCATCGAGCACGTTGCCGCTGCTGAAGACGTAGCGGGCCAGGTTCTGCAGCAGGTTCATCGGCCACACCGGCGGCGCGCCATCGGCGCCCTGCCCCGGCGCGGCGGCCAGGCGGAAGGTCAGTTCGAAGCCGTAGCCGCTGTCGGCCAGGTCATCACTCTGCTTGCCGTACAGCTCGGAGAAGCCATAGGTGACGTAATGCCAGTGCGGGCGCGGTGTCTCTGCCCAGTACACGCTGATGCCGTCCAGCGGATCCTGGCCGCCCAGCGTGTAGGGGATCGCCGTGCCGAAGTGGCGGGGTTCCTGACCCGGGTACAGCGCGCCCAGCGCCGCGTTGAGGGCGTCCCACCCCTGGGTGCCCTCATCGTCTTTCTGCGTGTGGTCCATCTGCCATGCTCCTGGCCTGCGTAGCCGGGCAAGGTAACCCCGGCCGGGCCATCACGGCCAGCCTTCCGGCCTCTGCCGCAGGTGCGGGTCAGCCCGCCACGGCGTCCGGCTGCGCGTCCACCACCAGCAGCGCATGGGTATCGCTGAGCCAGCGGCTGGCCAGCGCCGGGCTCTTGGCCTTGGCCACCGCCGCGGCCATGTCCGGCCACAGCTTTTCCAGGCCCCCGGCATCGGTGCAGCGTTCGATCTTGAGCTGCATGAAGTAGCCCTTTAGGCCGAGGTGGCGGCGCACCGACTCGCTCATCCAGTCATACAGGCGCTTGTACAGATCCGGATCCTGCTCACGCCCGGCGGTGAGCGCCCGCGCGGCCGGGGCGGCCACCGCGCCGCCGACCACTTCGATCAGACCTGCCTGCGCCAGTTGCGCCAGCGCATCGTCCGGCGCGCGCAGGCCCGGTAACAAGGCGGTCAACGCATCGTCATCGCGCTGACCATCGACCATCAGCAGAATGGACCGCAATGCCGGCGGCAGACGCCGCGCGCGGTCTTCGATTTCCTGACGGCCAGCGGCCGTCTTGGCATGGATGTACGCCATGTGTTCCCCCTGTCACCTGGTGCATTGTCACGCGCGGCAGTCAGCGCTGCGCTGATGCCCCTGCGTCCCCTTGCGACCGTCGCCGGCGGATGCGCCGACCAGCGCCCGCTGCGCGCCGTGTCCCCAGCGCGCGGCGTTCGGCCAGCGGCCTGCAACGATCACGCCCGCAGCTTACCTGACGTTCCCGGCTGCCGATAATGCGTTGCAGCAAGCGTGCTCTCGCCGCGTCGCCGGTGCCGGGGCAGACAATGCTGGCCGGCGACCGGCCCGCATTTGCAGGCGGCCGTGGTTACGGCCTGCGCCTGGCGAGCGCCATCATCAAACCGTAGACCACTGCGGCCAGGGTCGCGATCAACAGCAACGTACCGGCGTTCCGCTCGGTGTTCAGTACCGGCTCCAGCAGCGCCATCCCCACGCCCCACCCCACCCCAAAATGGGTGCCGTGAAGCACCCAGTTCAGTGCAAAGGATCGGTCGGCACTGTCAGATGGCAGGTGCAGGCCACACTTCCTGCAGATCCACAGGAGAAATCGGGGCTCACGCTTCATGCTCACTCCTAGCGCGGACACCGACGTGATGTGGCATCCCTGCGTCGATCGTGCGCGAC
>NZ_JBFULO010000521.1:0-2325 GCF_054049855.1 Stenotrophomonas sp. P5_B8
GGCAGGATGGATGAGGATGCAATTTTCGAATTCCGCGGCGGGTCACCGGTCCGGACCGCCTCGCCGGCGTTGCGCCTAGCTGCATATCAGACCGCTCGCGGATCAGAGGTGCCACGAAGAGCTGGCAGCTGCGGCGATCGGACGGTTCGGGTTGGAGATCATCAAAGGATTGGTGGACTGAGCGCGTCCAGGCGTGGTCCGTGCGCTTCGCGGTGCCTAGTGAATCCTCATGTTGGTTCATTGGCCAGCCAAGATGGCAGCGACGATGACTTGGCCTCTACTTCTGTGACTGGGAAGCCGGTGGGTATAGGATGGTTGGGCGCGGGTCCGAGCACGCCAGCCGGGATTGAAAGGAGATACCCATGGAACTGCTGCCGAAGGCGATAGCTGACGGGCGGGGCAAACTCTATGTGACCCTCCCTGAGTTTCGAGAAGCTTTTAGACAAATGTGCCAAGCGGTCGAGCAGCTCCCGAAGGCCGTCATTGACCGCGGCAGGGCTTTGGCCTACCCGCAGTTGCATCACGCCTGTGTTCAGGGCGACATCGAGCTGGTCGAAGCGTTGCTAAGCCGAGGTGTAGGGCCTAACAGCTATCCTTTCACGGAAGACGAAGGCGATGAGCCGCCTCTGGTTTGGCTGGTGATGGCAGAAGAGATGAAGATTGACGCGAAGATATCTGTTGCGTCCGTCCTCATTCGATATGRCGCGGATGTGGAGGAAGGGGATGCCCTCTCGTTGGCACAGCAACTGGGAGACTGGCCCTTCGCAATTTACCTAGAGGAGGCGGGGCGAGGCCAGCCACCAACGGCTGCATAGGTGCTAGGTGAGTGCGAACAGGGGCAGTGCATACCCGAAGCGGTAGCAACCTGGGATAGAGCCAACTCTCGCGCCGGCCCTTTCAACGCCCCGGGGAACATCGGCCTAAGTGGGTGCGCGGCGCTACTCGCCATCCACCGCATCAGCAGCATGCACCAAGGCCAAGTGGCTCAGGCCCTGCGGCGTGTTGCCCAGCCCCCCGTTGGCTTGGGGATTCCACATCTCCGGCATAAGGCCCAGGTCATTCTGGACGCGGGCCAGCAGGGCGCCGAACAAGCGATTGGCTTCTTCCGTCTCGCCCAGCAGGCCGTAAGCTTCCACCATCCAGAACGCGCAGCTGATGAACGTCCCTTCGCAGTCCTGCATGCCGCTGTAGCGCCAAAGCAGATCGCCGCTTTCATCCGTCAGTTCGCGCCGCATGGCCTCCCGAGTAGCGGTGAAACGCTCCCGGCGCACCTCGCCCAGCCGAAGCGCGAAGCCAGCATCAGGCTCGCGTCCAGCCGGCCGCTGCCGGCATGCATCACGTAGCTCTGCTTTGCCTCATGCCAGCAGTGCTCGTCGATCCAGTCCAGGATGCGTTCCTTCTCGCGCTGCCAGCGCGGCAGACGGGCAGTGGTGATGTGGCCAGCTTCGGCGAGTTCGCAGGCTCGGCGGAGCGCCATCCAGCATTCCACCTTGGACATCGTGTAGTGCTGCGCGTCGCCCAGTTCCCAGAAGCCGCTGTCCTTGCGCATCCAGTTGTCGGCGCATTCGTCAGCCAGTTCGAGCAAGAGCCGGGCAGTGTTGGGGTCGAGGATGTGGCCCGCATCGATCATCCGGCTGCCCATTTCCAGGACGTCACCGTAGGCGCAGGTTCTCAAATGATCTACGGCGGCGTTGCCCATGGGGACCGGTTTGCTGCTCCGGTAGCCCGGCACTCCGGTGTACCGTTCTTTTTTCGACCGCTTGCCCGGTAGGGTGTGACACGGCGCCAGCTAAGATGGTGGCGACCGGCGTTGGTTATAAGCCATATGGGCCGGCGTTTGCATCCGGCAGTGAGCCCAGGCGCAGAAAGGCCCTGATGATGTAAATGAGATGGCGCACCCAAGGAAAACGGCGGTCCCGGCTCTTGTCGCGACTGATTCGTTTGAGCAGCGAGGCGCTCACCGCTGTTGATGGCGCCGGTGGGGAACAGGTACAGAAACCTCAGCGCGAGCGCCGAGCGGATGACTTCGGGTGTGGCTGTTGATGAACTGAGAATCCTCGGTCCACGTTTGCCATTCGCAGTCTGATTGGTAGATTCCGGTGACGCTCGACCAGGGTGCGTCGGAAAAAATCGTCCTGAGAGGCCAGCAGCGCAGCGATCTCCCAGTCACCCGGAACTTGGGCGCTATTCACCTTGCTCGGCGCAAAGCCGGCAGCAACGCCAAGGTGCTTCCCCACCGATGCGACTGTGATGCCGCCTATCCGCGCGCGAAGCTGAATGTGCAGGCCGGCCGAATGACTGTGCGCGGCCGCCCCACTCGTGCCA
>NZ_JBFULO010000522.1:0-2319 GCF_054049855.1 Stenotrophomonas sp. P5_B8
GGGATGCGCATGCGATTGTCGCCTCTGCATGCTTTCTGCCTACCAATCAGGACGTATCAAAAATTCGCATTTAGAATCAATGACTTATGCTTGATTGGCGGAGAGAGTGGGATCGGATCACCACCGATCTAACCGATTCTATCCGTTGCGGAAAGCTTCTTCGGCAGGTTTCCTTGGGATGTTTCCTCGATCATAGCCAGTCTTGAGTACGGTTGGTACCGCCCTGCAGGTGGCCAAGCCTCCCGGTGTCGGCACCGTTGGCCAACGATCTCGTGACCCAAGGCGCCCCGATGGCTGCGGGTGCGGAGATACATCTAAGGGCGAGATCTAAGGTCGAATTGGAAGTTCAGATATGTGAAATTCCTCTCATTTCTCATTTGGCGACTATGGGTATGGGTGCTTGGATGGGGCCGTCCACTAACGAAAAGGAAGGCTCTATGCACCACGACACACAGCTCCACATCGCCAGCCAATTGCTCAGCGCCCTCATGGTTCAGACGTCGAGTCGGGACATCGACGATCGGGACGTAGATGTTCGGCATGCTTTGGATGTCGCCGCCGAACTGATTAGGCAGTGGGGGCCGACTACGCCCCCAGGGGGCTTTACTCCCCCGCCCGCAGCCGGCACATCGCTGAGAATGCCCGTTGACCGCTCACTCCCACCACCGGAAATGCCGGAATCAATGGAGCAATGGCGGAGCAGCAGGATCAACACGCCGATGCCCGGTCCGAAGCCAAAGCTCGGCAGACGACCTGGTCTGCACTGAGTAAGAAGAGGCCCCGCAACTGCGGGGCCTCTCGCTTTATGGACTCGGCGGCGCCGACGGACGCGATGTCGGACCAGGCCGAGGCACCAGCGGGCCCCGGCGCACCGATGGCGACACGAATACGGGCAACTCACCGCAAGACTGAGCCAACTCCGACGCTTGTTGAAGGATGTCTCTTTCGGCGGCGTCCAGCGCCGGCTGAGTCGCCATCTCTTGGGCCTTAGCCAACTCGATGGACCGCATCTCGAGCACAGCCAGACGCCTCTCTCGGCGTTTGGCCCATTCCTTGGGCGACCACTGGCTCCCTTCTCGTGGGTGGTCCGCGTTGAAGCTCTCCCACTGCTGCTGCGCCATGTGGTGAAGCCGGTCTGCTCGCCGGACCGCGCCCTCCCTCCGCCCCCTTCTCAGCAACGCCTGCTTGAGCGTGCGGATCTTGACCGCAACAGGTGCGACCAAGGGGCGTGCCTGGGCGGTGTCACCAAAGCGGACCACGTGACGGCGCACACCTGCAAGCCACTCCCGAACAACGCCCAAAGCCAAATCAGCGCGGGCTTGGGTAATCTCCCACAGGTCTCTCAGTGCAACATCAATCCACTCGAGGCAGTTCCACTGCCTCGGGGGGCGCTCTGGCCCCAAGACACCGTTCTCAATGGGAGGTAGGCGAATGCCCATCACTCCCTCAATCCTGAGATCGCCGACCGCGAGGAACGGCGCGGCAGACTTCTGCTTGGCTCGCTCAGCGAGGGCTGCCCGGTGATCGTGCGTGGGAGGAAGTCCAATGGCCCGACCCTCTGCCACAGCGTCGTGGATCAGCGATTCGAACTCTTGGTCGTTTTCCTGCTGAATCGACAGATTGGTCTCTTCAACGTGGGTGGCCTGACCTCTCCTGGCAAGCGCCGTCGCGACCTTTCCTTGATGACGAGTAGGTTCCCTAGATAGCAGCGTTGCCCGTATCGGATCACCGTCCAACAATGCTGTCTGGGCCTGCTCCTCCAAGCTGCGATGGTCCACGCGGGAACGGATGCCGGCCGCCTCCAGATGCGAGTTGATCGTGGACGCCACGGCCTCGCGAACCCACTCCACCTCGATACGCCCCGTCGGCCCACCATCCAGCTCTGTGGTCTTGTCTCCAAACCTCTCTCCGGTGATCCGTCGTGTGCTTGCCAGGATGTGGACGTGGTGGTTCACACCGTCAGTGGTTGGCGGCGAATGGATGCTTGCTTGGACGACGAACTCATAGCGGGCTACCAACACATCAGCAATCGCCCAAGCAAGTTCACTGCGCTGTTCGGCATCGAGCTCGTGTGGCAGCGACACTTCGAATTCGCGTGCAATCGTTGCGTCTTTGCGACGCTCGGCCGCTTCGACCGCGGGCCAGAGTTCGCCTGGAATTAGGGCCCATGGCGGCGCTCCTGGAGGGCCCAGGCAGCTGCTTGCGACGACGCCACCGCGGCGCCGATAGTCGTGCACTTGTCCTGTCTGAAAGTCCTTAAGGCGCAGGCCGCCGCGATAGGCGGCCGCTGCGACGGCGGACTGGCCTCGCGCACGGCTG
>NZ_JBFULO010000523.1:0-2306 GCF_054049855.1 Stenotrophomonas sp. P5_B8
TGTCTCGGCTCTACCCTCCGGGGCGCGGCATCCCGGTAGAGCCGAGCCATGCTCGGCTGCTCYTGTCTCGGCTCTACCCTCCGGGGCGCGGCATCCCGGTAGAGCCGAGCCATGCTCGGCTGCTCTTGGCGCATACCGCGCGGCGCACGCGCCCTCAGACGGCAGCCGACCAACGGTCGGCTCTACCTCAGGCGGCCGTCCACACCGCCAACTCATACCCATCCGGATCGCGGAAATGAAACCGCCGCCCGCCGGGAAAATCGAACGCCGCCCGGCAGATTTCCGCCCCGGCCGCTTCCACCCGCTGCTGCGTGGCCGCCAGGTCATCGGCATACAGAATCACCAACGGCCCACCCGCGCGCACCGGCTCGTCCGTGGTGAACCCACCGCGCAACCGGCCATCGTCGAACTCGGTATAGCCCGGGCCGTAATCGGTGAACGACCAGCCAAACACCGCCCCATAGAACGCCTTGCTGCGGGCGATATCGGCCACGTTGAATTCGATGTTGTCGATGCGGCGATCGTTGCCGTGTGCTGTGCTCATCGCTGTTCTCGTATTGAAAGGAGCACCAGCATCGCCAGTTTCCGCGCGTCTGTCTTGAACAAAACGGCCAGTCAGCCGCGCCACTGCGCGCAGAGTTCGGCCGCACCGATTCCGGCCAGCGCCCGCACTTCCCGGCTCAGGTGCGACTGGTCCGCGTAGCCACCGTCGAACGCCAGCGCCGCCAGGCTGTCGCGTGGCCGCGCCCGCGCCAAACGCAGCACCCGTTGCAGGCGCAGGATCCGCTCCAGCATCTTCGGCCCGTAGCCGAACTGCGCATGGCACAACCGGCGCAGGCTGCGCGTACTCAGCTGCAGCGCCGTAGACACCGCCGCCAGGTCCATATTCCCCGCACGCACCTGGGCAAACACCTGCGCCGCCGCGGCATCGGCCGTGCCATTGCCAGCCAGCCCGGCCAGCTCCAGCGCGAACACCTGCTGCCGCACCTCGCTATCGCCCACCGCGTTCAACCGCGCCGCCATCCGCCGCGCCCGCACGCCCAGCACGTCCTCCAACGCCACCGCCGTCCCCACGATCTCCGACAGCGGCAGCCCCAACCATGCCTGCGCCGCACCCGGCTGAAACCGCGCGCCCAACACCTGCGCACCGGGCGTCAACTGCGGGTGCGCGGCCACCACGTCCGGGCCCACCACAAACAGCCGCCCATCGCGCCAGAGAATGTCCACGCAACCATCGGGCAGCACCGCCACCTCACCGCTGTGGCCCACCGGCAGATCGCTGCGCCACAGCTGCCCGAAGCTGCCGCGCAGCGCAGCCGGCGGCGCCCACTCGCGGTAGCGACCGGTAGCCCCGGCAACGCTGGGAAGTTCCGCAGGATTAGGACGGGAAGACATGCGCGGACGATAACGCATCACCGGACGCCGGACCGAACGCGCGTTAATTCCCGGGAGCAGGTAGAGCCGAGCCATGCTCGGCTGCCCTTCGCTCCGCCCGTACCAACGCATGGTCCACGCGCCCGCCGTGCACTGAACTCCGGTGTGAACCCCGGTGTGTTCAGGCCGCAGGTCTTCGGACGCACGCACCGCGCATTGCGCGGTTGCCGAGCATGGCTCGGCACTACCAAACGCGCGTTGATCCCCAAGAGAAGCGGTTGCCGCGCATGGCTCGGCACTACCCGCCCGCGCGCTTACTCCCGAGAGAAGGGTAGAGCCGAGCCATGCTCGGCTGCTCTTCGCCACAAAAAAAGACGCCGGGCAAGCCCGGCGTCTTCAAAAATCCTGCAGCGCCACTCACTGCGCCTTGATTGCCATCGCCTGAAGCCCGGTCCCATCCAGCTTCTGCTTGGCCTCCGCCAGCTCACCCGCGCTGCCATACGGCCCCATGCGCACGCGATACACCGTCTTGCCGTTGATCTGCGCCGATTCCACCCGCGCCGCCAAACCGATCATCGCCAGCTTGGCCTTGGTCGCCTCGGCGTCGCCAGACGCACCAAACGCGCCGGCCTGCAGGATATAGCGCACGTTGCTGGCCGCCGGCTCAGCCGCCGCAGCAGCAGGCGTCGCCGCAGCAGCCGCCGGCTTCGGTGCCGCCGGAGTAGCCGCTGCCGTCTGCGCCGGCGTCGTCGCCGGAGCCGTGGTTGCTGCCGGGCGTTCCGCCACCGGGGCGGGCAGCGGGGCGGTGCTCACTGCCGCAGGCGAGGTGGTTGCGGCGGTGCTGGTCGGCGCCGGTGCCGGTGGCAACGGACGGCCTTCCAACGCCGCCTGCGCGCGCTGCGCCTCGGCCTTGGCGCGGCGCTGATCTTCCG
>NZ_JBFULO010000524.1:0-2302 GCF_054049855.1 Stenotrophomonas sp. P5_B8
CAGGTGCGGCGTGCATGGCCATTACGTTGTACGGATCGACCAGCACCGCCTCGCTGGTGGTGCATTGGCTGCTGCTGGAACTGGAGGTGCCGCACGAACTGGTGCTGCTCGACTTCGACACGCGGCAGCAGAAATCGGCCGAGTACCTCGCCCTGAACCCGGCCGGCGTAGTGCCCACGCTGGTGATGGGGGATCAGGTCCTGACCGAGGCGGCGGCCATCGCACTGCACCTGGCCGATCTGCATCCGCAGGCCGGGTTGCTGCCCGTGCCGGGCACGCCCTTGCGCGGCGAAGCCTACCGATGGATGTTCTGGTGCGCCAATACCGTGCAGCCAGCGTATCGCGCGTGGTTCTACGCGCACGAGATGGCCGGCGCGGACAATGCCGAGGCCACACGGCAGCACGCGCGTGAACGCCTCGAAGCGGCCTGGCAACGGCTGTCCGACCATCTGCAGGCCGGCGGTCCGTACATGTTGGGAGCGCAGCTGAGCGTGGTCGATTTCATGTTGGTGATGCTGCTGCGCTGGTCGCGCAACATGCCCACGCCGAGCGATCACTGGCCGGTGCTCAAGGCGTACGCCGACYGGCTCAAGGCGCGCCCGGCCTTCATCGAGGTCTACCGACGCGAAGGCATCACCGACTGGCGCTGATGTCACCCGGTTCTGGACCGCGCACGGGCCTGATAAAGTCGCACGTGACACGTTTCCAACCAGGAGTGACACCATGCCAAGGATGCTCTACGTGGCTGCGCTGGCGCTGCTGCTGACTGCCTGCAGCAGCGATGGCGGCAGCTATTCCGCACCGAGCCTGCGCGAGGTCACCGCGGCCAATCAGTGCATGGACGAATGCCAGCGGCAGCACGACAGCTGCATGACCCGCCGGTCGGGATTTGGCAGCGGCGACCGCTGTGGTACCGGCGTGGCCACGCAGCGCGACGCGCGCTGCGAGAAGCTGGACACCCCCGAGCTACGGCGTTCCTGCGAGGCCAGCGCCGATTACTGCCGCAACCGACTGCCGGCGCTGGCCTGCGGCGAGAGCCGCAGCCGCTGCATGGCTACCTGCGGCGGCTGACCGCCACTACCCGCGTACTACGCGGGGAGGATGTCCAGCACCGTTTCCGGTGGGCGGCACAGGCGCACGCCTTTCGGGGTACGCACGATTGGACGGTTGATCAGCTCGGGATGGCGCAGCATCGCCTCGATCAATGCGCCGTCGTCCAGTGCGGGGTCAGCCAACTGGAGCGCCGCATAGGCTGTTTCCTTGTCCCGCAGCAGCGCGCGTGCGCCGCACCCCATCGCCTCGATCAAGGCCTGCAGCGTGGTCCGATCGGGCGGGTCCTTCAGGTATTCGATCACCGTCGGTTCGATGCCATGCTCGCGCAGGATCTGCAACGCCCCGCGCGAGTTGCTGCAGCGCGGGTTGTGCCAGATCGTCACCGCCATCAATACCATTCCAACAGCGACACGCCCACGCCGATGTAGGTCGCCTTGTGGTTGTAGTCGATCATGCTTTCGCCGTAGCCATCGAACACCTGCACATGGCCGCGCAGCAGGTTGCTGATCGGGAAGCCGTAGTCCAGCTGCACCGCGCCGTGCGAACGGTCACCGCCGCGCAGCGAGTGGCGCGCCATCAGTGACACTTCGTGGCCGTTGCGGTTCCAGGTCAGGGTCGCATCGCCACGACCCATGTAATCCTCGATATCCGGGTTGTTGTCGTCCTTGCGGTCTTCCGGCAGGCGGTACCACGGGCGCAGCACCAACGCCCAGTTCTCGCGGTCCAGGCCGATCGTGGCGATCACCCGGTTCCAGCTGCGCGACAACGGATCGGGGCGGCCGTTGGACATGTGGTTGAGGCTGATCCCGCTCATGCGCCCGCGCCAGCCCCCGATCGAGTAGCCGTTGCGGAACATCATCATGATTTCCGGCTCGTAGTTGGTCTCGCGGAACGGCCGGGAATTCTCGGCGTTGTAGGCCTGCCAGCGCGAGCTCTGGGTATAGCCTGCCCAGATGTCGCCGTTGTCGCCGAACAGGTTTTCCACCACCTTGGTCTTGAAGCTGAGCTGGAACTTCAGCTCGTTGCTGTCCAGCAGCTGCGGGGTGGTGACGGTGTTGGCCGGATTGGGCGACTGCGGGGTCTGGTTCTTGTCGCTGGTCCAGAACGCCGGCAGCAGGTAGACCGGCTTGTAGGCACGCAGCTGGAAGGCCCCCAGCTTGGAGTCCTGCGCCAGTTCCCAGCGGCTGTCCAGCAGCGAGCCCTTGCCGGCATTGGCCAGCGCATCCTCATGGCCATCGCTTTTGAACAG
>NZ_JBFULO010000525.1:0-2290 GCF_054049855.1 Stenotrophomonas sp. P5_B8
ACCTGCTGGCCTCCACCCTCAACGGCATCCTGGCCCAGCGCCTGGACCGCACCCTGTGCCCGAACTGCAAGGTGCCGCGCCCGCTCAGTGCGGCCCAATGGGCGGTGCTGGCTGATGGCGAAGAGGCATTACCTCAGGCGCCCACGCCATATGCGCCGGCCGGCTGCATCGACTGCCGGCGCACCGGTTTMCTCGGCCGGGTCGGGCTGTATGAGCTGCTGCCATTGGGTTCGCGGCTGCGCGCCCTGATCCGCGCGGACATGGATCTGGCCGCCTTCAACCGCGCCGCACGTGCTGAAGGGGTGCGAACCCTGCGCCGCGCGGGACTTGAAAAGGTGGCCGCAGGGCTGACTACAATCGAGGAAGTCCTGTCAGTGCTGCCGCCCCCGGATGAATTCCGCCCCGTTCCTGATTCTTGAAACCGGCCAACCCGTCGCCTCGCTGCGTCGCTACGGGCGGTTTCCGCATTGGATCCGCGTCGCCGCCGGCCTGGATGCCGACGAAACGGTTGTGGTCGATGTCGAACACGGCGGGGCCCTGCCCGACCACCGCAACTTCGCCGGGGTGATCGTCACCGGCTCGGCCGCCTACGTTACCGACCGCGCCGACTGGAGCGAACGCAGCGCGCAGTGGCTACGCGGCGCCGTCCACGACGACCGGCCGGTGTTCGGCATCTGCTACGGCCACCAGTTGCTGGCGCATGCCCTCGGTGGCGAGGTGGCCTACAACCCGGCCGGGCGTGAGTCGGGCACCATCGAACTGGCGCTGGATCCGTCGGCCAGCACAGACCCGTTGTTCGCCGGGCTGCCCGAGCGCTTCCCGGCCCACGCCACCCACCTGCAGACGGTGCTGCGCGCCCCCGACGGTGCGGCGATCCTGGCGCGTTCGGCACAGGACAACTGCCATGCCTTCCGCTTCGGCCGCCAGGCCTGGGGCGTGCAGTTCCATCCCGAGTTCGCCACCCACCACATGCGCGGCTACGTCCGCGCCCGCGCCGAGTGCATCCGCAGCCATGGCGGGTGCGCGCGCAGCGTCGCCCGTGGGGTCAGTGCCGCGCCGCTGGCACGCCAGCTGCTGCGCCGTTTCGTACGCCAGGCACGCAACGCCTGAGCATCCTGCCGGGCCGCGCGATGCAGTGTCCCGGGCAACGCGTCCGGCCTTCAGGTGACGCGCACGGAAAACAGGGATAATCGATCGGATTCGGGGCGCGCGTGCCCCTCCCCTGTTCCGGAATGGTATGAGCGAGATTCGCAAGCTGCCCGCCTCGGCGGGCGCCCAATGGCTGCTGGACGCTTTCTCCCTGTATGGCCGCGCGCCGCTGCAACTGGCGGTGCTGGGCGTGATCGGCATGATCGTCAGCTCGCTGATCCTGGTGCTGGCGCAGCTGTTGCCCGGTTGGCTCGGGCTGCTGGTGCAGCTGTTGTCGCTGGCGGTGGGCCCGCTGGTGTTCGGCGGCATGCTGTGGGCGGTCAGCGAGATCGACCAGGGCCACCGGGCGCTGCCCACCCACCTGCTGCAACCCATCCGCGACCGTCGCGTCACCCACCTGCTGGTGCCGCTGGCCATCCAGCTCATCGCGGTGATCGCACTGGGCACCCTGCTGTTCGCCCTGATCGGTAGCGACGGCCTGACCGCCTCCAGCGACATGCTGCACAAGATGCAGCAGCTGCAGCAGTCCGGCACCCAGCCCAGCAACGAGCAGATCCTGGCGCTGATGGCCGACGCACCGGTCAAGCGCATCCTGCTGTGGATCCTGATCACCTTCGCCACCTTCGTGGCGCTGAGCATGGCCATGTTCACCCAGCCGGCGCTGGTGGTGTTCGACCGCCAAAGCGGCATGCATGCGCTGCGCATGAGCCTGCAGGGTTGCCTGGAAAACTTCGGCGCGATGGCGGTGTTCATGGTGMTCGGCCTGATCGCGGCGCTGTGCATCTATTTCCTGGTGTTCATCCTGATGCAGCTGGCGCTGTTGTTCGGCGGCATGGGCGCGGCGGCATTCGTGGTGCAGTTGTCGATGAGCACGGTGATCATGCCGCTGTATGTCGGCGCGGTGTATGCGGCCTGGAAGCAGATGTTCGCCCACCGTGGCCGTACCCCGCCGCCGCCGGTTCCCGGCCCAAGCAACGTGTTCGCGGCCTGATCGACAAACAAAAACCCCGGCAGATGCCGGGGTTTTTATTTGCGCCCTCGCCGTAGAGCCGACCGTTGGTCGGCTGCCTTTGATCGACTGCCTTCAATCGGCCACAGCGACGATCAGCTGCCGTAACCCGACGCCCCATTACCCATCACC
>NZ_JBFULO010000526.1:0-2286 GCF_054049855.1 Stenotrophomonas sp. P5_B8
GCACCGCCCAGCGCAGTCCCCAGATTGAAAGAAGCGATGTTCAACCCCGCCGCCACCGAACTGTAGGCGGGAATGAAGCGTTGGGCCTGCCTGAGCAGCCGCAGCGTCAGCAGGGTCACGATGGAGAAGAAGCAGATGCCCAGCGTGCCAATCAGAAGCATCATCAGCACCGGCATACCTGCGAAAGCGTACAAACCGAGCAGATTCAACGCCAACGCGACCAGCGCGAGCCGGATACTGCGATCCACGTCCGTCGCGTCGGCAAGGAAGCCTCCCAGAAGATTGCCGGCGATCGCGCAGATGCCGAACAACAGCATCCCCAGGCTCAGCCACTGCACGCCCACCGCAGTGACCTGCTGCAGATACGGCGAGACGAACGTAAAGAACGAAAACGTGGCAACGCTGACGAGCGCGCCGATACCGGCGGTGATCAGCAGCTGCGGATGGGCGATGGCCTTGATGCCCTTCCACGCGCCACCGCCGGTTGAACCCGCTTCCGCCTTACCGCGTGGCATGCAGAGCGCCAGGCCAAGCATGCCCCCCGCACTGAGCACGCCAATCGCCATGAAAATCATGCGCCAGGACCACAGGCTTCCCAGATAGGTGCCGAGCGGAACACCGATGGCCAGTGCCAGCGTCAGCCCGATCCACACCACCGACAGCGCCCGACCGGATCGCTGTGGTTCCACCAGCCGGGTGGCCGCGTCGGAGGCCACCGCCATGAACACGCCGTGGCCCAGGCCGACCACGAAGCGGACAGCCAGCAGGACCACCAGAGTGGGCGACGCACTCATCAGCAGGCTGCCCACCCCAAGCAAGGCCGTAGCCAGCAACAGGATATGCCTGTCCCGCCAGTGGGCGACCAGCGCGGTGATGAACGGTGCCCCGATGGCGGCACCCAGTGCGTAAGCGGCAATGGCCGTACCGACGAGGGAAATCGGCGCATCAAGGTCGTCGGCAATGGCGGTCAACAGCCCTGCGACGACGAACTCGGAAAGACCGAACGCGAATGCGCACAGCGAAAATACATAGATGGCGGCGGGCATTGCAGATCCTCAGCAGCGGGGCCGCCGAAGACTAGTGGCTTGCCTGGTGCGGGTGAAGGACTGTCTGCATACCGCACCAAGACGCGGCGCGTCTCATCCGATCAGGGCGGTGACAAGGTCTCCAGGACCGCCTCTATCAACCGGTCGCGGATCGCCGATGCCCGGGTCTCGTTCCAGGCCATGAACAGGTCCAGGCGGGACAGCGCATCGGAAGCGTCCACCTGGAGCGGGCGGAACACCACGTCCGTTCGCGCATTTGTCGCCAGGGACGCGGGCAGTAGCGCTACGCCGAACCCAGCGGCCACCAAGGCAATCAGCGTCTGCATCTGCCGGCCGTGCTGCACGATGTCGGGAACAAACCCCGCTGCGTGGCACAGGCTGAGGAGCTGGTCATGGAACCCCTTGCCGAGCGTCCGCGGTGAGGCGACGAACGCGTCGTTCTTAAGCAGTTGCAGCGCGATGGTCGGGGCCGCTTCCAGCCGATGGCCGGCAGGCAGCGCAACGACAATCGGTTCGCTCGACACGGTGGCCAGGCGCAGGTGCGGGACAGACGTTCCGGGCGACCGCATGAACCCAATATCCGCCCTGCCCTGCTCCAGCGCGATCACCTGCTCCTGGGTCGTGGCTTCCACCATCGTGAACGAAATGCCGGGGGAAGCATGTCGGAAACCGCGAAGCGCGCGTAGCAGAGGGGCGTAGGGCGCGATGTTGATGAAGGTCAGCGTGAGGTGGCCCTCAATCCCTTCCGCCACCCGCCGCGTCTGCGCCACGCCCTCCTCCAACGCGCGCAAGGTGCTGCGCGCAGTGACAAGGAACGCCGCGCCGGCCGCGGTCAGTGCCACACTGCGATTGGTGCGCACGAACAGAGGCGCACCGACGGCGCTCTCAAGCTTGCGGATCGCCTGGCTCAGCGGGGGCTGGGCCATGTGCAGCCGCTCGGCGGCACGATTGAAGTGCAGCTCTTCGGCAACGGCAACGAACTGTTGGAGCAGGCGGGTCTCTATCACTGAAACGCCACACCTCGTGTTTCCCCTGGATTGGGCGTGGTCAACATAGCAAATCACGGCGCCTGGGGCGCCGACGCGCTCTGGATCTCAACCCCCGCGTTTTGCTCTGCACCCGTTCCAAGGTCTATGACTTATTTCATTTCCCGCCGGCAGACCGACTGCTACTTGATCTTCAGTTCCGGCAAGAGAGGGTCAACATCAACCAACTCCAGTGACTTGACCATGTGCAGGGT
>NZ_JBFULO010000527.1:0-2280 GCF_054049855.1 Stenotrophomonas sp. P5_B8
CTCCAGCAACGCCTGCACATGCGCCGGCTCCGGCGTTCCGGGCAGGTAGTGGATCGAACCGATGATCGCCACCGTGCCGAACAGTTCGCCGTTGGCCTGCAGCAGTGGCGCGGCCAGCGCGTTGACGCCGATGTAGAGCTCTTCCGGCGCGTCGGCCCAGCCGCGGCGACGCACCAGCTCGATCTCGGCGCGCAGTCGATCAGGATCGGTGATGGTTCGAGGCGTGCAGGACTGCAGCGGCTGATCCAGGAACTGCTGTCGAACGCTCTCCGGTGCGAAGGCCAGTACCACCTTGCCCTGGGCGACGGTGTTCAGATGGAACCGCGTCCCGGGCCGAAGGCTAATCTCCACCGGCGCGGTGCCGCGCAGGAAGTCGATCACCACCACCTCATTGTCCGAGTAGGTGGCGATGACCACGGTCTGCCCGACCTGGTCGCGCAGGCGCTCCAGCACCGGCTTGGCCAGCGACATCACGTCGAAGCGGCTGGTGCAGGCACGCCCGAGCAGGAACATCTGCCAGCCGACCCGATACTGGTTCGTGCGCGGGTCCTGGCCGACATAGCCGTGCTCGCGCAGCATGCTGAGGTGGCGGTGGATGCGGGCCTTAGGCATGCCGAGCATCTCGGCGAGACGGGTGACGCCCAGCCCGGCAGGGGCGGCAGCCAGCGCCTCGATGACTTTCAGCGAGACGATGGCGGTGGGAAGCCCGAGTTCCGCGCCCAGCTCGGACGCCCCCGATTCGATGACGTCCGCGCCGTCGCTGGCGTTGATTTCCTTGATGGCACTGGGCGTCTGGCGGGGCATGGGAACCTTCTGGCGAACTCGAGGGACGTGCGGCAGGCGCTAGATTACCTCACGGTCAACCGGCTCACGGCAGGTCGATGTATCGCTCTGCGAAAACCCGGTACTGCTGAACCTTCTTGGCCGCGGCGTCCGCGGCATGCACGTAGCGGATGGAACTGCGGCCTTTCACCTGACGGGGAAGCAGGAAGCAGCGGATGAAGGTGGTCGGTTCGCGCTCTGTGGTTGGCGCCAGCACCGGGGCGTGCCCCAGTTCGAACCAGGCTTCCCCGGCAGGATAGGCATGCGCTTGGCCGAGCGTTTCGATATGGATCTCGCCGCTGAGGCAGATGCGAATTCCCGGCCCTTGATGCACGTGGGTGAGCGCTACCCCGGCCGGCGGGAACTCGACCCGGTCGCACCGCATCAGCCAGCTGAAGCGCGGGTCCAACTGTACCGGCGCTTCCAGCTTCAACGTGCTGGCGGCCGCGGGCGCAGAGGGCAGGGCGCCCGGGCCGGATGCCACGGCATCGCTCAGTTCCCAGCGCCACAAGACCGTCTCTTCGGCGCCATTGATGAGGGTGGTCTCCTCCTGCGCGACGGAGGCGTGGCCTTCGCCGAGCCACTGTCCTTGATCGTGCCCGTCGACGGCCAACCCACCCGAGCGCACATACACCGCACGCGGCAGTGCCGGGAGGTGGATCGGCGGGCAGCCCGCAGGCAGGCGGTCTTCGTGGAGGCGCAGGATGAGATCGGACATGGGCGTAAACCTTCGGAAGTGTGGACGTATCGTATAGCGATACCGCCGTATCGTATATGTTCCGTTTCCCAAAATTGTGGTCTATAGTCGCCCATCGGTATCGATTGCCGATACATCGCAACCGCCAAAAATTCCGGAGGGGGAACAAATGGCCAGTAGTACGTCCACGTCGCCATCAGGCGACGCCAGCAACAAACGCTGGTGGCAAGGCGCCACCCAGCAGCAGTGGGGCACCTTCCGGTCGGCCTATCTCGGCTGGGCGCTGGACATCATGGATCTGATGCTGTTCGCCATGGTCATCAAGCACGTCAGTGCCGACCTGGGGTTCGACAAGTCCGACGCGGGAATGGTGATGTCGGCCACCCTGCTGGCGACCGCCGCCGGCGGGTTGCTGTTCGGGTTCCTGGCCGACCGCATGGGGCGCGCCAAGTCGATGATCCTCAGCATCATCTGTTACTCGATCGGCACTGCGTTGTGTGGGCTCTCGGACACGCTTGGCCAGCTGATGCTGTTCCGGGTCATCGTCGGCCTGGGTGTCGGCGGCGAATGGTCGGCCGGTTCGGCGCTGGTCAGCGAAACCTGGCCGGCCCAGCACCGCGGCAAGGTGATGGCGTGGATCCAGAGCGCGTTCGCGGCAGGCTATGCGGCGGCGGCCATCGTCGCGGCTGTGGTGGTGCCGATGTACGGCTGGCGCTGGGTGTTCGCGGTCGGCCTGCTGCCGGCACTGCTGGCCTTCTACG
>NZ_JBFULO010000528.1:0-2266 GCF_054049855.1 Stenotrophomonas sp. P5_B8
GCTTCGATCTTGCCGCGCAGGTTGCGGCCTTCGCGGTCGAAGGCCGACGCCGACTCAACCAGGATCGCACCGCCGATGGCATCGCCGGGCATGTCCGGGGTGGGTGATTTGACCACGCGCAGGCGTTCGGTCGAATCGGAGGGAATCACGTCCAGCGGCGCGGCGCGGCTGGAATCCTCCGGGGTGCCGATGGCGATGCCATCGACGCTGACGCTGTTGAGGTTGGCATCCAGCCCGCGGATGACCACGAAACGGCCTTCGCCCTGGTCGCGGGTGACGCTGACGCCGGGCAGGCGCTGCAGCGATTCGGCCACGTTCTTGTCCGGGTAGACGCCCATGGCATCGGACGATACGGCGTCTTCGATGGCATCGCTGCTGCGCTTGAGGTCGACCGCGCGGGTCTGCGATTCCAGCTGCGGGCGCACCTCGACCCGGTCCAGGTCGACCGCCCCGGCGCCGGCGGCGCTGGCTTCGACGGCCTCGACGGCAAACACCGACGGACTGGCCATCACCAGCAACGACAGGCTGATCGCCTGGCCCAACGCACGCTTCTTCTGCACGACTATCCCCAACGGTGTAAAGACTGGGTCAGCACGGTATGTCCGCGACGTTGCATGGGCATGACACCGGGACAGGGGAACGGGGAATTGGGAATTGGGAATTGGGAATTGGGAATTGGGAATTGGGGACGGGGAATTGGGGAATTGGGGAATTGGGGAATTGGGAAATCGGGAATTGGGAAATCGGAAATCGGGAATTGGGAATTGGGAAATCGGGAATCGGGAATCGGGAATTCGGGAATTCGGGAATTCGGGGAATTCGGGGAATTCGGGGACTCGGGGAATCGGGGAATCGGGGACTCGGGAGGCAGCGTAGAGCCGAGCCATGCTCGGCTGCTCTTGGCGCTGCACTGCCTGCCGAGCGTCGGCGTCGGCTTCGTCACTGTCTGGCCTGCCGAGCATGGCTCGGCACTACCGGAGATCGTGGCTTCGGCTTTGGCTTTGGCTTTGGCTTTGGCTTTGGCTTTGGCTTTGGCTTCGGCTTCGGGCTTTGGCTTCGGAGGGCCTTGCGGCAAACTACCCGTCTCCCCTCTTCGTTGCTCCTCCCATGAAAATCGTCGAAGTGCGCCATCCGCTGGTGCAGCACAAGATCGGCCTGATGCGCGATGCGTCCCTGAGCACCAAGGACTTCCGCGAGCTGGCCAATGAACTCGGCGGCCTGCTGGCCTACGAGGCCACCGCCGACCTGGATACCGAACCGCACACCCTCGCCGGCTGGGCCGGTCCGGTGACGGTGCAGCGCATCGCCGGCGCCAAAATCACCGTGGTGCCGATCCTGCGTGCCGGGCTGGGCATGCTCAGCGGCGTGTTGTCGCTGATTCCGGCCGCCCGGGTCAGCGTGGTGGGCCTGCAGCGTGATGAAGAAACCCTGCAGCCGGTGCCCTACTTCGAGCGCCTGACCGGCCGCCTGGAAGAGCGCGACGCGCTGATCCTGGACCCGATGCTGGCCACGGGCGGCACTCTGATCGCCACCATCGACATGCTCAAGCGCGCCGGCGCGCGCCGCATCAAGGGCATCTTCCTGGTTGCCGCCCCCGAAGGCATCGCCGCCGTCCAGGCCGTGCATCCGGATGTGGAGATCTACACGGCCGCCATCGATGCCCGCCTCAACGAAAAGGGTTACATCCTGCCGGGCCTGGGCGATGCCGGCGACCGCATCTTCGGTACCCGCGTCGTCGGCTGATCACCGCGACTGTCCCGGTGGCCGCATGCGGCCGCCGGCGACCTGGGGGCGCGCTGACGCGCCAATCCAACCCCGCCGGTAATTTCACGCCCTCTGCTCATGCCGGGGCAGAAGCTGCGCGCACCATCAACCCGTGCGTGGAGCGTTGTCATGAAAACCGTGTCCCTGCTGGCCTGCCTGCTGTTGATCGCCAGCCCCGTACTGGCCAGCGCCGCCACGCCACAGCAACAGCGCATGGCCGACTGCTCAGCCAAGAACAAGGGCAAGACCGGCGAGGACTACAAGTCCGCGCAAAAGGCCTGCCTGAGCGGCCCGGCACCGGCGGCGACCACGCCGCAGGAGCGCATGAAGCACTGCAACGCCGACGCCGCCACCCAAAAGCTGGCCGGCGATGCGCGCAAGACCTTCATGAGTAGTTGCCTGAAGGCGCATTGATCGCCGGGCGAAGTGCGTCCAATGATCCGATGGTGCCGCCCAACAATCGACACCCCATGACCCGGTAGTGCCGGCCGTTGGCCGGCTC
>NZ_JBFULO010000529.1:0-2245 GCF_054049855.1 Stenotrophomonas sp. P5_B8
CACAAAGCCTGACCTCGCTAGTCTGCCCTGGGCACTYCATCTGGACCCGGGATGTAGACACCAATGCCCGAGTGGATACGTTGAATGTATTGGCTGCAGCGATCGGCGTGCCCACATCCCGCATTCGGGGCATGACGCTAGCGGGACTGAGCCATCCAGAGCCGGACGGGCCTGGTTGGCAGGGAACCCATCACTGGGTGACCTCAATCGGTGTCTACCATCGGTCCAGGCGGCGCCACGGATTGTGTTTCTGCCCCGTCTGTCTCGATGAGCGCCCGTTCTTTCGCCGCGAGTGGCGCTTGGCCTTCTGGACAGTGTGTCCGCAGCATCAGGTATTGCTGCACGATGCCTGCCCTTCATGCGGCGGTACCGTGGAGCCGCATCGTCAGCAGTACGACCTGCGCCTGTGTTCACGGTGTAACCGGTCTCTGGTCTCTGGGGACTGCGTGGTCGCGGTCCCCTCCTCCATGCAGGGGAAGTTGTACAGGGCATGCGTGCAGCCTGGCTTCACCCAAAACTGGCGGGTAACCCGATGCACCGGTCGGGACTTTCTCCTTGCGATGGACGCACTGCTTTCTGGCTTCGGTAGCGCTCGCCTGCCGGACATCAACGGCGGACGGCAGTGTCGGGAGAGACTGGAAATGCGCCGAGTGGGCCTGCGAGATGCCGATCTTCGGCTGCTGGATACGCTGTGCCGGGCTTGGCCACTGTCGCTTCATGCTGGTTCCCGGCAGTATCATGTGACCCAGCGAAGTTTCAGACAGCAGTGTCCGGAATGGCTCGCACAAGAGATTGGCCAGTTGCCGGCCGGACGCATCAATGGCCAGGCCAACGCGGGTCGGCGAGCAGTGCGTATTGCGGCTGAGGCAGAACAATGGCGGAAACCTGGATGGCGCTCGCTACGCGCAAGTACGCTGCTGAAGATGATTACTCCTCTCAATGAGCACTGACAATTACGGCCGCCGTACCTGTGATGGGTGTTATACCCCGATCGTGAACGCGCACCGCGTTCACAACAAGTCCGAGTATTGCCAGAAGTGCTACAACGACCAGTTCGCCAAAGGCATATGCCCTGAATGCAGTGGACCGACGCGTTATCATGTGTCTGAGTCGTCGATACCGCCTTGCGGTAAATGTCTCCGGCAGAAGCGCCCGTGTGGTCGGTGCAAGCGGCCTACGCCTCGTGCCGCGCGCATCTTCGAGGTCGAAGTTCCCGGTATGGGAGAGGAGGCGGGTCCCGGAACGCTGAGCATGGTGGTGTGTGCCAGATGCGTCCGATACTTCCGGGCACCCGAACCCTGTGATCTGTGTGGAGAGCCGAGCTCTGACCTAGCGCGTGCGTCTCATCTGGAAGAAGGGGTGCGCGCCTGCCCCAGGTGCCGTACTGCAGATACCCACGCCACCTGTTGCCTGTGCCGCAAGTACAGGAAGATCGAGACAACCGTCGATGGGCTTAACCATTGCAAGGCTTGCTCAGGTCCGACTGCGGCTTCCCATGCGTGCCCAGGCTGCGGGCTCACGGTTGCTGGTAGTGGCCAGTCCCATTGCGACGATTGTCTGATCCTGTCGCGCCTGGATCGTGAGGTGGAGCTGCGCTTGCCGCTTTTCGAGCAACCTTGGCTGGCCCGCCTATACAAGAATTTCGCCGAGTGGAGTGCCAACCGGGGCGTTCGCACACCGCGGCTGCCGGCGAACGTTACCAAGGCGGTGGACTTCTTCCTGATACTGGACCGGGTCAAGGATCTTCGTCAGCCGCTGACTGCCGATGCGATGGTCAAGGTATTCAGCTCCAAGGAGCTGCGCTCTAACTTGAATGCGGCGACCTTTCTGCAGCAGCAGTTCGGCTTCATCATTGATGGCAAGGCCCGCGCCGAAGGGCAGAGTCACGCAATCATTGAGGACAAGTTGGCTGCAGCTGCCGGCACACCTTGGTACACCTATTTGGCCTCCTACCGTGCCTGGCTGGCGGATAAGCCTGCGCGCACGGTGGCCCAGTACATGGGCGTCGCCGAGGCCTTCTGCCGGCAGTTCCAGATCAGTGGCCCATTTTCGCAGCAGGAACTGGTTGAGTTCCTTGCGTCCAAGCCGGGCGCTCGGACCAACCTCGGCCCCTGGGTCAGCTTCGCTCAAAAGCAGCTCGGCTGGCCTGTCACCTTGCCACCAAAGGTGATCCCGCCCCCCGCGCTACGGACGGACGCTGCCCGTCTCAAGAAGCTGCTGGGCGCGATCGGGGACGCAGCTGAGG
>NZ_JBFULO010000530.1:0-2244 GCF_054049855.1 Stenotrophomonas sp. P5_B8
CACCTGCTGAGCATGGGCGCCGAGCACTGGTCACGCGCGCGGTTTTTGACGCTGGTGCGCCAACAGGTGCAGCTGGAGGCGCCGGCGGGACTGTGGACGGAGCGGTTTGGTGACATGGATGCGGCCCTGCTTGCGGGCCGGGCCTGATGCGGCATCGGCCAACGGTCGGCACTACCGGGGCCTTGATGCCTGCCGACCGGGCTGACCGATGCCTGACCCACGCGTAACGGGTGAATGCCCAGTAAACCCAAGCGTTTAACGCAAACTTTGCATGAACGGGCGAAGGCGCGTAAAATRCCCGCTCTTAAGGCCAGCTCGGCCGTTTACAGAACTGCACAGGACTACATGTCGAAAGACGACTCCATCGAGTTCGAAGGCACCGTCAGCGAGACGCTGCCGAACACCACTTTCCGCGTACGACTGGAAAATGGGCATGAAATCATCGCCCACATCTCCGGCCGCATGCGCAAGAACTACATCCGCATCCTGACGGGCGACCGTGTCAAGGTCGAAATGACGCCCTACGACCTGACCAAGGGTCGCATCACCTACCGCATGAAATAAGCGGTTCGGGCGACTTCCCTTCGGGAGACGCAGAAGGCCAGCCAGGTGCTGGTCTTTTTGCGTGGGCGCGAAAAAGTGCACACCCCTGCCGGGCGACACCCTTACCCTGTGCACCCTGACATCGGTCAGGCTGCCTTGCTGCAGATTCGCAATGGCGCAGCCCGCGCCACTCTGGTCCCGGTCCACTCCGGATCGCCACTGTCGGCCCCCGCCATGAAGACCCTGTCCCTGCTGAGCCTGCTCCTTGCCGCCTGCTCCGCCGTTGCGGCCAACGCCGCCGAGCCCGCCGCCGCTGCGAGCGCGTGCGTCACCCTGAGCGCCGATCAGCAGATCGTGCGTGCCAATGCCGATCGCGACGTGCTGCTGCGCAACGGCGACCAGCACTACATCGTGCGTTTCAACAACAGCTGCAACAGCGCCGCGCTGTCGCCCAAGCTGGAATTCGTCACCCCCGACCGGGCCGGCGAGCTGTGCAGCGGCGGCATCAGCAGCCTGCGCACCAAATCGCAGAAGTGCGGCATAAGCGATGTGGAGTCGATCACGGCCAAGGAGTTCGCCACGCGCGCACGGGCGCGACGCTGAGCACGTGATGGCTGGCAATGAAAAAGCCCCTTTCGGGGCTTTTTCAACGACTGCATCCACGTTACCCGGCGATCACTCCACCGTGGCAGGCAGACGCCGTTCCGGCTCGGCCTGGGCTTCCACGAACAACGCGTCGTCGCGGACATCGATGCTCACCCGGCCACCGTTGACCAGCTTGCCGAACAGCAACTCGTCGGCCAGCGGGCGCTTGACCTTGTCCTGGATCACGCGCGCCATCGGGCGGGCGCCCATCAGCGGGTCGAAGCCGTGGCGGGCCAGCCAGTCGCGCGCGGTCGGGGTCGCCGACAGGCTGACGTGCTTTTCCTGCAACAGCATTTCCAGCTCGATCAGGAACTTGTCCACCACCCGCAGGATGTGCTCGAAGCCCAGTGGCTGGAACTGCACCACCGCATCGAGGCGGTTGCGGAATTCCGGCGTGAAGCTCTTGCGCAGGATCTCCATCGCGTCGGTGGCATGGTCCTGGCGGGTGAAGCCGATCGAACGTCGCGAGGCCTGGGCCGCGCCGGCGTTGGTGGTCATCACCAGCACCACGTTCTTGAAGTTGGCTTCGCGCCCGTTGGTATCGGTGAGCACGCCACGGTCCATGACCTGCAGCAGGATGTTGAAGATGTCCGGGTGGGCTTTTTCCACCTCGTCCAGCAGCAGCACGCAGTGCGGGGTCTTGACGATCTTTTCGGTAAGCAGGCCGCCCTGGTCGAAGCCGACATAGCCCGGGGGCGCACCGATCAACCGACTGATCGAGTGCGGCTCCATGTACTCGCTCATGTCGAAGCGGACCAGCTCGATGCCCAGCTGCAGCGCAAGCTGCTTGGTCACTTCGGTCTTGCCGACACCGGTGGGGCCGGCGAACAGGAAGTTGCCGATCGGCTTTTCCGGGTTGGCCAGGCCCGAGCGGGCCAGCTTGATCGCCGAGGACAGGGTCTCGATGGCCGGATCCTGGCCGAAGATCACCATCTTGAGGTTGCGCTCCAGATGCTGGAGCACGTCCTTGTCGGTGGCACTGACCTGCTTGGCCGGAATCCGCGCCATCTTGGCGACGATGGTCTCGATCTCCTCGATGTCGATCAGTTCCTTGCG
>NZ_JBFULO010000531.1:0-2231 GCF_054049855.1 Stenotrophomonas sp. P5_B8
TCACAAAACTGATCAGCCACTACCAAGTTTCTGCGGCAGACGAGCAACGAGGGCCTTACCGGATGCAGCAGCTTGCCGAGTCTTCCGACGGCACTGCACGGGCGCTTCGCCGGGCTCTTCGGCTACGCCAAAGTGGCGCGCGTCAGGCGAGCATGTGCGCGCCTTGCTGATGGACTGTGTGCGAATTGTGTGCCGCCTGTTTATTGCGCTCGCTATTGGGGCGCGTGCGACCTCTAAGTTTTAAGGGGTGACGGTGGTTGGTCGGCGGTTGCTGACACGCATGGCGTGTCACTACGGCTGGAAAGCAGAACGCCCGCTAGGCGGGCGTGCTGGGGTTCACTGAAGCGGACGTTTACGCGGCAGGCGTATCGCGCAGCTCGCGTCGCAGGATCTTTCCGACGTTGGTCTTCGGCAGCTCCTTGCGGAACTCGACGATGCGCGGGTGCTTGTAGCCGGTCAGGTTGGCGCGGGCGTGTTCCTTGACCATYTCGGCGGTCAGRTTGGGGTCCTTCTTGACGATGACCACCTTGACGATCTCGCCGGACTTTTCATCCGGCACGCCGACCGCMGCCACTTCCAGCACGCCGGGCATCATCGCGATCACGTCTTCGACTTCGTTCGGGTACACGTTGAAGCCGGACACCAGAATCATGTCCTTCTTGCGGTCCACGATGTAGAAGAAGCCCTGTTCGTCCATSCGCGCCATGTCGCCGGTGTGCAGCCAGCCGTCGGCGTCGATSGCCTTGGCGGTTTCTTCCGSGCGCTGCCAGTAGCCCTTCATCACCTGCGGGCCCTTGATGCACAGCTCGCCGACTTCGCCSGGGGTGAGGGTCTTGCCGTCGTCGTCCTTCACGCAGGCGTCGGTGGARGGGATCGGCAGGCCGATCGCGCCGTTGTACTCGGCCAGGTCCAGTGGATTGATGCAGGCGGCCGGCGAGGTCTCGGTCAGGCCGTAGGCCTCCACCAGGGTTACCCCGGTCACCTTCTTCCAGCGTTCAGCCACGGCGCGCTGCACGGCCATGCCGCCGCCCAGRGTGACCTTCAGCGACGAGAAGTCGATCTCATCGAAGCCGGGCGTRTTGAGCMGGCCGTTGAACAGMGTGTTGACGCCGGTGATGGCGGTGAAGCGGGTCGCCTTCAGCTCCTTGACGAAGCCCTTCATGTCGCGCGGGTTGGTGATCAGGTGATTGCAGCCACCGAACTTCATGAAGACCAGGCCGTTCGCCGTCAGCGCGAAGATGTGGTACAGCGGCAGGGCGGTGATGATCCACTCCTTGCCCATCTCGATCCCCGAGGCGGAGATCCAGGCCGAGGCCTGCTGCATGTTGGCGACCAGGTTGCGGTTGGTCAGCATCGCGCCCTTGGCCACGCCGGTGGTGCCGCCGGTGTACTGCAGGAAGGCGACGTCGTCGTGGTCGATTTCAACCTTGGGCAGGCTGTGGCGGCTGCCCAGCTTGAGCGCCTGGTTGAAGCGCACCGCACCGCGCAGGGTGTAGTTGGGCACCATCTTCTTGATGTACTTCAGCACGAAGTTCACCACCACGCCCTTGGCGCCGAGCATGTCGCCCAGGCCGGTGGTGACGATATGCTTGATCGGCGTGTCGGCAATGACCTGCTGCACGGTGTCGCCGAAGTTGTCGACCACCACGATCACCGCCGCGCCGGAGTCCACCAGCTGGTGCTTGAGCTCACGGGCCGTGTACAGCGGATTGACGTTGACCACGGTCAGGCCGGCACGCAGCACGCCGAACGTGGCCACCRGGTACTGCAGGCAGTTGGGCATCATCAGGGCGACGCGGTCGCCCTTCTTGAGCTTCAGCTCGCCTAGCAGGTAGGCGGCGAACTGCTCGACCAAGGCGTCGGTTTCACCGTAGGTGATGGTCTTGCCGAAACTGGAGTAGGCGGGACGGTCGCGATACTTGGCCACCGAGGTGTCGAAGACGGCGGAGACCGAATGGAACTCGTTGACGTCGATCTCGGCGGGTACGCCGTTGGGATAACTCTGCAGCCAGGGACGTTCCAGACTCATATTCCCCCTCCAGGAATCGTTGATGAGAGTGTGTTCTGGCCCTGAGTATCCGCCAGTTCACGTCCGGGCAGCATACCGGGCCGAATGGAAAAGGCGAAGGGGGCGTGAAGGRTGGGGCGGGTGTGGCGACACGGCGAGGGTGTATCAGACGGTGTCGATCTGCCTGCGATGGGTAGTGCCGAGCCATGCTCGGCAGATGGCC